>NZ_JBGVOG010000021.1:0-3806 GCF_045126245.1 Methanobrevibacter sp.
TACTCCATTACTGGTGTAGGAACCGTACCTGTAGGAAGAGTTGAAACTGGTGTAATGAAAAAAGGTGAAAACGTTATCTTCGAACCTGCTGGAGCTTCCGGTGAAGTAAAATCCATCGAAATGCACCACGAAGTATTCGAAATGGCTGAACCTGGTGACAACATCGGATTCAACGTAAGAGGTGTAGGTAAAAACGATATCAGAAGAGGAGACGTAGCTGGACACACTTCCGATGCTCCTACTGTTGCTAAAGAATTTACTGCACAAGTTGTTGTATTACAACACCCTGGTGTAATCACCGTTGGATACACTCCTGTATTCCACTGTCACACTTCCCAAACTGCATGTACTTTCTTAGACTTAACTTCCAAAATTGACCCTGCTACCGGTCAACCTTTACCAGATAAACCAGATTTCATCAAAACTGGTGACGCTGCTATTGTACAAATCAAACCTACCAAACCTATGGTTATGGAAGAAGCTAAAAACATTCCTCCTATGGGAAGATTCGCTATCAGAGATATGGGTCAAACTGTTGCTGCAGGTTTATGTCTTAAAGTTACCCCAGCAAAATAAGTTTGTAAACAATAACTAGAAAGTATTATTATACTTTCTTTTCTTTTTGTTTTTTGGAGGAAAATAAATGAATCAAGCAAGAATTAAGCTTACTGGAACAGACCCAGAAAAATTAGCATACGTATGTGATCAACTCAAAAAAATTGCTGAAAGAACTGGTGTTGACTTATCTGGTCCTATTCCATTACCAACTAAAAAATTAGTTGTACCTACAAGAAAATCTCCAGATGGAGAAGGTAAAGCTTCTTGGGAAAAATGGGAACTCAGGATTCACAAACGTTTAATCGGTATTGGAGCTGATGAACGTGCTATGAGACAAGTTATGAAAGTCAACGTTCCGGATAATGTAAGTATTGAAATTGAACTTAAAGGATAAATATTTAGAATCCTTCTAAATATTCCTTTCATATGCCGAGATAGTCTAGTCTGGTAAGGCGCAGGACTTGAAATCCTGTGAGGTAACCCTCGCCTGGGTTCAAATCCCAGTCTCGGCGTTATTTAATCTATTTCTTAAAAAAAGTATTTAGTTTTATATCTAATTCATCCAAATTAGATACAATATCATTTTTATTCAAATTATCTATTTTTGGTCTTTGAATCATGATCACTGCAATGTCTTTTTCATTGGCGGCTTCTATTTTTTCAATAACTCCACCGATTTCGCCGCTTTCCTTGGTAATCATTACACAGGCACCATATTTTTCAATCAATTCAAGGTTTTCCTCTTTTGTGGCGGCACCGGTCATTGGAATTATGTGATTCGGATCCACATTTAGTTTTTCACATTTTTCAAGAGAGCTTTCCACCTTTAAAATCCTTGGATAGAATCTTTCTGAAGGCACATATTTCAGAACGTCCTCCATTGTGTTGGCTCCTGCAAAATGCAGGACATTACCTTCATGGAATTCGTCTTTGATTAATTTTCCCGCTTCGTCAAATGAATTTACATAGCGTATATGTGATGTATCCATATTTTCAAAGTTGGTGGTAGGTCTTTCAAAGCGAATGTATGGCATTTCCAATTCATTTTTAATGCTAACGCTGGTTTGTGTGATGTGTGATGCGAAAGGGTGCGTTGCATCAATCAGCAAATCAAAATGACCCTTGGTTAATATTTCCATTATTTCATTTTTGAGAAGTGGCTTTGCAATTGTTTCATCGCTTCCGCCTTCACGGGCGAGCTTTGCACCATATTCGGTAGTTGTGGTTGTAAGGATATGTGCATTGTAATTTTCTTTGATATGTTTTATGATGTTGATTGAGTCTTTTGTACCGCCTAATAAAAATATCTTCATTTTATCACTTTGTTCATTATTTTATCGGAAGCTATGATTGTAACTGCTACAATAATGATTACTATCCAGTCCATCAAGCCAATTGATGTTGTTCTAAATACAATCTGCAGTTGCGGAAGGTATATGATCAATATCTGAAGTATGAATGACAATAAAATTCCCATATACAGATATTTGCTTGATTTGTCTGAGTCGGCCTTTCCGTTATATGCATTGAATAGCTGGTACATTACAAACAATGTGAATGCTATTGTCATTGCTTTTCTTGTTGGAATCTCTGTACTTAATGCATAGGCATATACGCAAATTGTTCCAATGGCCATTACAAGGCCTGTTATGAATATTTGAAGCAGGGTATTTTTTGTCAGAATGTCTCCGGTTTCTGGAGGGCGCTGCATGATGTCCCTTTCGCTGCCTTCCATTCCTAATGTTTGGGCGGGGGGTCCGTCCATCACAATATTCAGCCAAAGCAATTGGACAGGGTTGAACGGGATTGGAAGGGACAACAGTGATGTTCCGACTATTGTTAGAATGGCTCCAACATTTGTGGAAACTTGGAACTTTACAAATCTTTTGATGTTGTCAAATATTTTTCTTCCTTCCTTGACCGCCTTGACGATTGTCGTAAAGTCATTGTCCTGCAAAATCATGTCGGCAGATTCCTTTGCTACGTCAGTGCCGTTTCCCATTGCAACTCCGATTGATGCCTTTTTAAGTGCTGGAGCATCATTTACTCCGTCACCTGTCATTGCAACAATGTTGTCCAATTTTTTAAGGGTTTCCACAATTCTCATTTTTTGTGAAGGTTTAACCCTTGCATAAACTTTAATGTCCTTTACAATTTCCAGATATTCCTCATCGCTTAGCTTTGAGAGTTCATTGCCTGTAATTACTCTTCCTGTTGTTAAGATACCTAAATACTTTGCAATGGAGCATGCGGTCTTTTCGTGGTCTCCTGTAATCATGATTACGTCTATTCCTGCATTGATACAGTCCTGGACTGCCTTTTTGGCGGTTGGTCTTGGTGGATCAATTAACCCAAGCAATCCTGTAAATATCAGATTGTCTTCCCTTTCTTTGCCATCATCGTTTTTGTATGCAAACCCGATTACCCTTAATGCATTGCTGCTCATGTCACTAATTTTTTTAGATAGCGTTTCCTTAATTTCATCGTTAATTATTTCAATACTTCCATCGTAATCTATGTATTTGCATTTATCTATAACTATTTCTGGAGCACCTTTTGTCAAAACAATATTTTTTCCATCATCTAGTCTATGTATAGTAGTCATCATTTTACGATTGCTGTCAAATGGAATTTCATCAACCCTCTCAAGTTGGATTTTGGTGCTGTTTGTGTGTCTTAATATGGCTCTGTCGGTTTGGTCACCTATGATTTCTCCTTCGCTGATGAGGGCATTATTGCATAGCTTACCAATAATCATCGTTTTTTCCCTGTTTGTATAGAAGCTTTCAACAACACTCATCTTGTTTTCGGTTAATGTTCCTGTCTTGTCACTGCAGATGATTGTACATGATCCGAGGGTTTCGACTGACAGGAGTCTTTTTACAATTGCATTGGATTTTGCCATTTCCTGCATGCCTAAAGCCAGAGTCAATGTTAAAACTGCAGGCAAACCTTCAGGAATTGCCGCAACTGCAAGTGAAACTGCGGTCATAAATGTTTCAACAAGTTCTGTTCCCTGCAGGAGTTCCAAAATAAAAATGCCGATACACACAACAATGGCTATTGCAGACAATATTTTTCCAAGTTTTCCAACCCTTTGCTTTAGGGGGGTTTCATCGCTTTCTTCCTGTATTATATCTGCAATTTTGCCGATTTCGGTTTCCATTCCGATTTTCTCGACTATTCCCATACCATGGCCTGAAAGTATGTTGGAGTCCATAAATACTTTGTCATTCACTTCTTTTTTA
>NZ_JBGVOG010000022.1:0-3909 GCF_045126245.1 Methanobrevibacter sp.
TAATCGATTTAATCTATTTTGAATTTAATTTACTCTCATTCCTTATTCCCGGGGCAATATCAATATTGTTAGGTGTTGCATGCATCAAATATTTTGAAAGGTTCCCAACCAAAAGAATGAGACTTAAGCATGGGATGATAATCTCATCAATTGCATGGTTATGGGCAGGCCTCATTGGTGGGATGGCATTTACCCTCGTAACACATATTCCCATTATCGATGCTGTTTTTGAAAGTGTGTCTGCATTAACCGGTACAGGAGTTACAATATTCACCAATGTTGAATCATTACCTAACAGCCTCTTATTTTTTAGATCTTTAGAACAATGGGTTGGTGGAATAGGGGTTGTCTTCATGGTTATTGGCGTTTTAACAAAAGGAACCGTGTCAGCTACCCTTTACCAGTCTGAAGCACGTGATGAACGTCTCAAGCCAAGTATTAAAACCACCCTTGAAAAAACATTGAAAATCTATGTTATTTATACTATTGCAGGAATAATTTTATATATGCTTGCCGGAATGCCTGCTTTTGATTCCGTTTGTAATACATTTACAATCATTTCAACCGGCGGAATGAGCATCAAGAATGCGAATATCGGTTATTACAACGACTATGTAATATATTTCATCACCATCATTTTGATGATATTGGGAGCTACAAGCTTTTTTGTCCATTATAAGGTTATCAAGACAAAAGGGAAATCACTGCTTGAAGACTTGCAATTCAAAGTTATAATTAGTGTCATAGCATTTGTCACATTACTTCTTTATTTTGTATCAAATATCGTGCCGATTGAGTTATTATTCACTGTCGTGTCTGCAATTACAACAACAGGTGCAAGCATAACCCCAGCAGCAGCCATGGCAAAGTGGCCATCATTTGTAATAATCTGTATTATGTGCTTGATGTTAACCGGGGGTTCAAACGGATCAACAGTAGGTGCAATAAAACTTGTAAGAATGATTACATTCTTTAAAGGAATTTATAGACACATCAGAGAAATATTATCCCCAGAGGGCAGGGTTGTTCCAGTGAAATTACATGGCCGCAGGATATCTGAAAAAAGCATTGGACAGGCAGGAAACTTCATAACATTATATCTGATGTTTATAATGTTCACTTGGGCGCTATTTTGCTTATGTGGCTATGACCCATTCAACAGCCTATTTACTGCAATGTCCCTCCAAGGTAATAACGGTTTGGACTTGGGAATCATATCTTCACAGATGAATCCAATTTTAAAATTAGTCAGCATGCTAAACATGTGGACAGGAAGGTTAGAAATATACCCTGTACTGATTACACTAAGAGCTGGTTTTGAAATATTTAAACGATAATATTTATAATGTCTAAAAATAAATATTGATTATTTAACAATATGTTGAGGTGATTTGATGTACATAGTCATTATGGGAGGAGGTCGTGTAGGTCTTGCACTCGCTAACTTATTGATTGAAAATGGACAAGACATTACATTGATTGAAAGTGATGAAACATTATGCGCAGAGGTAGCAGCAGAGCTTGATGCACTCGTTATCTGCGGAAATGGTACAAATTCAAAATTACTTGAAGAAACCAATATTGAAGATGCTGATTATTTCATTGCAACAACTGGAAATGATGAAGCAAACCTATTATCATGCATTTTAGTTAGGAAATATAACGTGCCAAATATTATTGCCCGTGTAAGCAATCCTGACCACGAAGAGGCATTTAAAGAAGTTGGAATAGACCACGTAATCAGTCCTGAGACTGCAGCGGCAGCACAATTGCAGAAATTAGTTACAAGACCTAATGCCGCAGAGTTAATGACCCTTGGTGAAGGAGATGCCGAAATATTAGACATGACCATAACCAATGACAGAATTGTTGGAAAACGTTTCAAAGACATATCCCCAACTAAAGATTATATCATTATATCCACCTATCAAAATGGAAAATTAATTATCCCACAACCTGACAACACAATCAGCCGTGGTGAAAAGGTAACCGTTCTCGTTAAAAGAGGATCATTTAAAAAATTAGCTAAAAAATTAGGAAAATAAATTATAAAAAGGAGTAGGACAATTTAATATGGTCTTTTCCATTATTTTCCACTATTGGCCCATGGCCCGGATAAATGTTTACAACATCCAATTCAGTTAATCTTTTAACACTATTTTTCATATCAGGGTAATTTCCACCGATATCCATCCTACCAACTCCACCGCCGGCAAAGATTGTATCTCCTGAAATTAGGTTTTCACCATCCCATAAACAAATTCCACCAGGGGTGTGTCCCGGAGTATGGATTACTTCAAAGTCCCCTATTTTATCCCCTTCTTCAAGTTCAATATCCACACGGGTGTTGTTTATTTCATCAAATCCAAAAGCAGTTCCTGCAGTACCTAATGTATCTTCATTTCTGATTGGAACGGCATCCAGTTTATGAACGGCTATTTTTGCATTGGGAAAGAGGTGATTGCCTCCGATATGGTCAAAATGACAATGAGTATTTACAACCAGTTCAATGTCTTCAGGCTCAACACCGTTTTCGCGAAGCTTGGAGAACAGATAATCCTTATTTTCACCGGCGCCGGTATCCACCAAAATATTGCGATTGACCAAATAGCAGTTTGAATCGTAATTGTAACCTAAAATAAAAATAATCTCATTAGAACTCATGAAAAATAATATTGTCAATAAAGTAATTAAAATTTTTGAAAAGAAGTTTGTATAGAAATGGGGTCACAGGGATTTGAACCCCGATCCTGGGATATCTCTTGCCTCAGTACTCCAATTGTTCATCACAACGGATACTGTTCAGTTACGCGTATATTTCTTCAAAGACAACTGGAGTCCCAGATGATGCCAGGTTACACCATAACCCCACATAACATACTATATTAGATATATTTTAATGATATATAAAGATTACCATTAACTAAAATTTCATTTGCTTATCAATTCCAGCTATTTCATCAATTTCCAAACCTTTTTCCAACGCATAGTCCTTTTCCACCTTATAATTTCCATTACGGGTGCGGGGAGTATTCGAAGGTTCCAGAAATAACCATTTTGTATATTTGAATCTAACCCCAATATATGGTTTAGCACCGAATATCTTCGAAAATTCGCAAAGCGCTTCAATTTGGGGAGCTTCAATGTAAACCTTATCTTTTGTAGTGGTTTTTACTTCAATAGCCAAATACAATTTGCCGTTTCCAGCCACAACATCAGGCAATGGATTTTTAGTAGCACCACCAGAAGCCGGAGCTCTCATCGCTGCGAAATTTCTTTCCCAAAGCTTATGCACCAAATCCCTTTCTTCAGCAGACCCTTTCTTAGCCATAATTACACCTTATACTCACTACTTTATTAAAACATACATATAAAAAGAATGTGAGAGCATTTGAAAAGTAATGAATCTAAAAAAATAAGTTTTATAAATGGGGCCGGGGCCGAGATTCGAACCCGAGTCCCGGGATCCACAGTCCCGGAGGATGACCACCTACCCTACCCCGGCAGAAAAATACAAATGAAAATTGTTAAAGTGCGGGAGCAGGGATTTGAACCCTGGTAGACCTGCGTCAACAGGTCCTAAGCCTGTCCCCTTTGGCCTCTCGGGCACCCCCGCTTATAAAAAACAAATGATACATAGAAACCATAAAAAATCTTAACAAATTTTTAAATGCTCCGGCCGGGATTCGAACCCGAGTCTTCGGCTCGAAAGGCCGAAATGATTGGCCGGACTACACCACCGGAGCATACAAATACAAATAATTTAGTTAACATGGGCCCAATGGGGTTCGAACCCATGGCCTTCCGGTTATGAGCCGGACGCTCTACCTGGCTAAGCTATGGGCCCCAAAGCGCCGTCGACAGGGCTCGAACCTGTGACCAATCGGTTAACAGCCGAACGCTCTACCT
>NZ_JBGVOG010000023.1:0-7914 GCF_045126245.1 Methanobrevibacter sp.
ATTGATGCCGTTGAGCATTATAATATTGAAAAAGTCAACTTCCACAGAGCTATTGATGATACAAGAGCCCTGTATTATGTGGCATTAGCCATGAAAAGAGAACGTGATGACTTAAAGGAATACATCAACATTTTTGGATACAATCCTAAATACTCCGTTCGCTATAGGCTTCCGTTCATTATTTATGTAGCGCAGCCTTTCAATAATTTCATGACTTCTGCAGATAATATTTTGCCAAATAAAATTAGATGAGCGGGTAAGGCAGGTCAGGATTGTCCTTTTTAGGTTTTTCCCCACCAATCTTTTCCAGTCTCAATTCCAAAAATCTTTTTCCGTCTTCGGTTTTTGCATAGATAGGTATTGACTGGCCAACTGCTTTTATGCTTTCTTTTTCCCCAATCTCACGAATATATTTTGATGCGCATGCGGTTGCAACATCACATGAATTGAATAATATTTTTGCATCCTCTGCACTGGTTTTTGTTGTATGGACTACAAAAACGTAAATGTTTACATCGGGATATTCTTCTTTAATTTCGTTTATTTTTAATGCATCGCCGGCAAGCGCTATTGTAACCGCGATATTCTTATAACCCTGTCCGATTGCCAATTTTATTCCTTCAATTTGATCAATTTCTGCAGTT
The DNA here is from genome assembly GCF_045126245.1 of Methanobrevibacter sp. GTDB lineage: Archaea > Methanobacteriota > Methanobacteria > Methanobacteriales > Methanobacteriaceae > Methanocatella. The sequence continues at coordinate 645 of NZ_JBGVOG010000023.1, forward strand.
TCAGGATTTAAAACATTTTCTTCACCAATTTCAGGAACTAATTCCGGTATCGGGCTGGTTTTTACAAGGCCTGAAACCCTTCCCCCGATTCCCTGAACAAGTTCGGGTTCCGTGACGATAACTGTTCCGCAGCCTTCCAGAACCATCACTACACTGTCAATTTCATGTTTTTCAAGTAGGGTGCACATGATTTCAGAAATTCCAAAGCTTAAAAAATCCTTCATTCTCAATTGGCGATTGGCTGTGCACATTCCAAAGTCATCAATTCTGAATTGGATGTTTTCAGCTATTGCCTCTTTGGTGAGTTTTTTGATTCCCCTGTGGTGATCAAAAAGGGGACAGTATTCGACTTCGGGTTCGGTTACGTCAACGACTTTGCCGTCTTTTATGGTGATCTTGCTTAATCCTAATGCTTCAATAATATGTTCACTCATAATTGAATATTTGCATATATTTGTTTATATATTGTTTGGTTTCATTCAGAAATTATTTCGAAAAATTAGAAAAAATAAGTGGGGGTGGGAGCATAAGCTCCCAATAATTAGGGTGGTGTGGAATTATTTTAAGTCTAATAGGAAGGATGTAATAGGAAACTCATTAACTCAGCATATCCGTAGACAAAACCAAGTGCTGGACCGGCAATTATTTTAGCTGGTAGCGGTAGTTTGGATACCTCAATATAGATAATTGCTTTATAGTAGGCTCCTCCCAGGTTTCCGTTGCTCATTTCTTCCATCATTTTTGAAATGTCACTTGTTTCATGCAAATAGCCTAGTTCATTATAAAAATAATCATTATATATTTTGGTAACGATTTTTTCTGTCATTTCTTTGCTGTTGTCTTTATAGACGTATAGGATAAGTTTATAGATGTCAGGATATTCGTCGCTTCTGAAATAATTATTATATTTGTCATAAACGCTAGGGCTGAGCACAATTTTATCGGATTCTATGAGTTTTCTTTGGTCAAAATACTTGTTAAAGAAATCGATGAATCCATAACCTTTATAACCATAAAAGTATCCGTTATTTTCGTACCTATAGCTGTTATCTCTTCCGAATACTCCATCGAAACAAAAGTTAATGTCCTCTGCAGTCATGCTGATGTTATTTTTTGCAAATACCCCTAATGCGATCTTTTTTGTATCCTTTTCATCGAAGTCTTTATAGATGGTTAAAAGTAATCTGCTGGCCACATCAAATTTTTCGTACATATCATCACAATTGCCGTGTGGCAGTTTTTGGAATATTCTATTGTAATAGTTTACAGCGCCATCCATAGATTTGAATTTAAGTTGTACTTTTGGAGCTTTGATGTTCTGAGGATCCTTGTTAACTTTAGGACCTTTGATATCTAATTTAGGAATTTTTGTAGTGTTGTTGGTAGTATTTGTATCTGCTACAGTGTTGTTTCCATCATTTTGGCAAGCAATGTTGTCTGGAGTGCTGATTTGACTTGCAGTAGTATTTAATGTAATGTTGTCTACAGTTGAATTTCCAATCATGCTTGGGGTATCATTTTGTACAATGCCGTGGTCTGCATTTGTTATGTCACTGGATGCACAAACGGACCCAATTCCGCAAGATATGATTAATAAGAATAATAATGACAATAATATTTTTTTCATGTTATCACCTAATATTACATTATTCAAGAGCATATATAAGCTTTTTCGAATGTAAGTGCCCACTTACATCTTAAAATACCTTAAAATAAGATTATAGCAGGTTATAACTTTAAATAAAAGTTAATTAAACTTTAATTAAAAAATAGTTGTTTTTGGAGGTTGTGTGGGAAGGGTCTGTTCTTCCCACTGAATATGGTTAGAAAGTTTGTAAAAATAATAAATAGGAGGAAAAGGAAGAAAATTGGGTTTTTTCTTCCTACATGTATTGAACTAACTGTTCATCCTGGGGTGTGTTTCCAGGTTTGACTTTCTCAATTGCTTCTTTGAAGTATTTATATGGGATTTCTTCTGATTCCAGATCGTTTCTTAATGTGAGCATTGCTGCTTCACGGCATACTGCTTCAATGTCTGCTCCGACATATCCTTCAGTGTTTTTGGCTAGTTTTTTGAGGTTGACATCTTTTGCAAGAGGCATGTCTTTTGTGTGCACTTCAAAGATGGAAAGTCTTGCTTCCTCATCAGGTTCTTTTACTTGAATGTGTCTGTCAAATCTGCCCGGTCTCATTAATCCGGCATCTAAAATGTCAGGTCTGTTGGTTGCAGCGATAATTGCAACATCTTCCAGCTCTTCGAGACCATCCATTTCAGTCAGTAATTGATTAACGACTCTTTTTGTGACTCCGCTGTCTGCGTCGCTGCCGCTGCGGGCACTTGCTATCGCATCGATTTCATCGAAAAAGATCACGGTAGGAGCCGCCTGTTTAGCTTTTCTGAATACTTCACGGACACCTTTCTCGGACTCGCCAACCCATTTTGATAGAAGCTCCGGGCCTTTTACGGAAATGAAGTTGGCTTCACTTTCGCTTGCTACAGCTTTTGCAAGCAATGTCTTACCGGTTCCAGGAATTCCATAAAGCAATGTTCCTTTAGGAGGTCTTATTCCTAAGCGTTGGAATGTTTCAGGATGTTTTAAAGGCCATTCCACTGCTTCTTTAAGTTCCTGTTTCACGTCTTCAAGACCGCCGACGTCATCCCATTTGATGTCAGGGATTTGGACAAGCACCTCCCTTAATGCTGAAGGTTGAATTTCCTTTTGCGCTGATTTGAAATCGTCTCCTGTAACGATAATCTCTTTCATCACCTCTTCGGGAATCTCTTCATCATTTTGTATTTTTGGAAGGATTCTTCTGACTACTCTCATTGCGGCTTCCTTACATAATGATTCAAGGTCCGCTCCGACAAAACCGTGAGTTGTATTTGCGATTTTGTCAAGGTCAACGTCTTCTGCAAGAGGCATGTTTCTTGTATGGATTTCAAGAACCTCTTTTCTCTCTTCTGTGTCAGGCACTCCAATTTCGATTTCACGGTCAAATCTTCCAGGTCTTCTCAATGCAGGATCAAGTGAATCAGGTCTGTTGGTTGCACCGATAACAACCACTTGTCCTCTGGATTTAAGACCATCCATTAAAGTTAAAAGTTGAGCAACGGTTCTTCTTTCAACTTCACCATTGGTTTCTTCCCTTTTTGGAGCGATTGCATCAAGTTCATCTATGAATATGATTGAAGGTGAGTTTTCCTCTGCTTCCTCGAAGTATTCTCTTAGGTTCTCTTCGGATCCACCGACATATTTGCTCATGATTTCAGGTCCGTTAATTGCAATGAAATGAGCATCACTTTCACTGGCAACCGCCTTTGCAAGCAATGTCTTACCGGTTCCAGGAGGGCCGTGCATCAAAACTCCTTTTGGAGGTGCAATACCTAATTTTTCAAAGAGTTCCGGCCTTTTAAGAGGAATCTCAATCATTTCCCTTACTTTTTTAACTTCATCCTTAAGTCCGCCAATGTCCTCGTAGCTTACATCGACAAGGTTTCCGACACCTTCGATTTTGCTTACGTCAACAGGACTTTCGTGGAGCTGCACTTCGGTATTAGGACCAACCATAACGATATCCTTCGGACTGGTTGACACAACTGCAAATTTGATTTCTTTCATTGCAGGTGTGAAGTCCATCAATTCATCGAACAGGCTATTGAAGCCCATGCTCATGCTTGGCCTTGGAGCCCTGATTTGTGATCCTATGATGTCTCCTTGCACCATTACTTTTCCGGCGAATAAACCGCGGACGTCACCTTGCACGCGGATGTTATTTTCAATAGGTGCCAAAACAACTTTTTTGGCTTCGGTTGCTTTGGTCTTTTTAATTGTAACTTCTCCACCGATTGTTGCTCCTGAATTTTTACGAACTAACCCATCAATCCTTATGACTCCAAGACCAATATCGGTTTGTGAAGGAAGAGCGATAGCTGCAGTCCTTTTTTCTCCGATGATTTCGATTAAATCCCTTTCGTTAATGCCTAAATCATCCATGACGTTTGGATCAAGTCTTGCAACGCCTTGACCAACATCCTTTTGAGAAATCGCTTCTGCAACTTTTAATGTAATTTCATTTTCTGCCATGTTATCATCTCCTTTGGATGGCTGTGAGTAAATAATTGTAACTGTCAAAAATCTTTTTGTAACTTTTTGTAAGTTTATTAATCTTTGACAATATAACATAGTTTGATGTACTATATAAAGCTTTCGGTCAAAAATTTAAAAATTTCTCTTTTTATTTTACTTTATTTTTTATAAAAATACTAATTATATAATATTTTCAATTCTATTAGTTTTAAAATTCTGATTTTTAAAAAAAAATTATTGGTGAATGGTTATATTTAAAATAAAATTTTAATTACTTTTAGGTATTTTAATATTTGTTCGTATTAAATAAAACAATTATCTGATGATTCCCCCGAAGCCTGTGAACAATTTTTTCACATTTTCAATGGCTTCTTTTGACAGCGCAACAACTTCAAATGTCAAACTTATTGAGTTTTCATCAATCTGCGGGCCGTTGTAAGCGTCAATAAGATCTATTTCTATGATGTTGTACATGTCAAGCACAGTCCTTTTGATTGTTTCAACGTCAACGTTTTTAGGAAATGCGCAGCTGATGGATGCTGTTTTCTTGTCCAGATTCTTGACTTTCCATTCATAAAGCTCATTTTCAAGCAAAATTCTGATGTTTGCTATACGCAGTTTCTTGGTTTTATTTCCGTTTCTTAAGATTGCGGTTTTGCCGTCAACTTTTTCAAGGATTCCAACATGGATCTTGCCCGAATAGATATGCTTCAGCCCGACTTCGTGGCCGATCATTTTATTAAGATATGTATATTCGTAATTCAGGGCTCTTATGGCTTTGTCACTTCTTCCCAATGCGTTTTTGATGTCGCCCATATTCTTTGTTGCATTGATGGCTATTTCAACAAACTTGTCGCTGTCCTCATTATTGATAACGTCTCTCAGCTCATTGACAGCTTCTGCAAAGGTATTTCTGATGGTATCTCCGTTGGTGTTCCGGGATTGGATGTTGTATGTCAGATATGGATTTTGCGATACGATACGGGCAATCATATCAATCATCAGATTGTAAATTGGACTTTCATAGTCTTCGGTTTCTGAAATGTTCACTTTCAGTTTCTCAATGGCCGAAGCGGTTGAAATAAATGAGAAATGGGTTAAAACCTGCACTATGCTCATCATAAAATCATGCTTTTCAGCCGAAGTTTCAATGATTCTCATATTCTTGCTTTCGAGATATCTATAAACTTTATCATACCATTTGCCCTTCTTGTCGGCTGTCAGAACAATCACCTGGTTGTTCAGGTCTGTTGTTCTCGGACCAAAAACGGGGTGTGTTGGAATAAATTCTACGCTTTCGGGCAGCACTTCAGCCATTGTTTTGGAGGGCCCTTCCTTAACGGAAGTCACATCCACCATAAGGCTTCCATCTTTCATGAATGGCGCCACTTCACGGATTACATCTTCAGTATGCTGTATAGGGACTGAAACTACCAGGATGTCACTAATGTTTGCAAGTCCAGCGTTTGATTCTATATAGTTCACATCGGCTTCATCAGCAACGGCTCTGCCTTTAATGTGATCTCTTCCGCTTATATATACATCAAATTCATCTCTGAAGTAGTAAACGAGGGTTTTTCCCAAACCGTCACTACCACCAATTATTCCAACATTCATTTCAATCAATACTATTTTTTGGTCATGGCCCTATAAAAATTATTGTGATTGGATGGGGGTTCATGTCCAATTGATATTTAATGTAATGTTTAGCTAAAACTTGTGAATTTTGTTGGATGTTCACATAAATTTTTGCTTTGGATTATATATTCTTGTATAAACTTTCTAATTCACTGTTGAAAAGACAGTGATTTCATTATTTTGCTCAACAATCTAGTAACATATATATTTAATTGTATACAAATTATAAATCATGTGTTGATTAGGTTTTGTTTTATGAATTCCAAATATTGGCATATTTGTGAAAAGTCATGAAATATAAACACAATTGACATCACATATTCAATTAAACCTATATTTTTTTATAAAATGGGGATTTAAGGAAACGGTGATAAAAAATGGATATCAAAAAAATATTGGCTTTGGCAATTGTCGTTTTAGCAGTATTCAGTTGCATGAGTGTTGTTAGCGCAGGGCTTTTTGACTTTTTAGGCGGGGGAGTAAACAACGCTACCTACACTTTCGACGGATTTACATTGGATTTGCCGGAAAACGCAAATTTCACAAATGACACCAACACAGATAACGGTTTCGAAGAAAAGGTTTATGATATCGAATGGACTGAGGAATCAGGTAAAAACGTATCTATATCAGTTACAACTGCAAAGGGAGATTCCCTTGTAAGTGATGTTAATGAATTTATTGATAACTGGGTATCCGACGGTGCAAAATCCGAAGGCACATATAAGGATTGGAATATTATCAACATCAATGGTGTTAAAGTACAATTGTTTGAAGACCTTGATTTGAACTTTACATTTTCAGGATACATTTTAACTAAACATACCGGATCTGAACTTATCACAATAGAAGGTGATGATTTAGCGGTATTGAAAAGTGTAGCTGACACATATAAAGAAATATAAATAAGCATATGGCTGTTAATTAACTTTAACAGCTCCTATTTTTTTTTAAAATTTCAAGACTTTTGCTTGAATTATAATTTGCCGAGCCAACCGGCTATTTTTACAAATATTTTAATAGTATTTTTCTTAATATTATTAATTATATTCAGAAAGTGAAATCATGAAAATCATAAACCAGAATACAAAGGAGGGAATAATTGAAGTAGTTCCCGAAACGTTGGACGATTTATGGCATTTGTCCCATATCGTTGAAGTTGGAGATAACGCATCCTCTAAAACCACTCGCCGTATTCAGGACAACACAGGCGATAAGCTAAGAAGCGATAGGGGTGTCAAAAAAACTTTTTATTTGGGTTTGGATATTGAAAATATCAGTTTTCATTTATTCACAGGAAAATTAAGATTGACAGGCATTATCACAAGAGGTCCTGAAGACCTGATTCCATTGGGATCCCACCATACCCTTGAGGTAAAACTCAACACACCAATCACAATCAAAAAAGAAAAATGGCCAAAATGGGCAATTAAAAGACTTAATCAGGCTATTGATGCTTCAAAGAAATTGTCTGCAATAATTGTGGTTCTGGAGGATGATACCGCAACACTAGGTTTGATGAGACAATTCGGCATTGAATATTA
>NZ_JBGVOG010000024.1:0-16160 GCF_045126245.1 Methanobrevibacter sp.
GGAGTTACCTGCACTAACGCTTTGGAATTGGGCATTGATATAGGCTCTCTTGATGCTGTTATTATTTCAGGTTATCCTGGAACAATGATTTCAACCTGGCAGCAGGCGGGAAGGGCAGGCAGAAGCAATCAGAAATCTTTAGCCATATTGATTGCTTTTGAAAATCAGCTTGATCAATATTTTATGAATAATCCGAAGTTCTTCTTCGACAAACCTCATGAAAATGCAATCATTGACTTAACCAATCCGATTCTACAGGAAGCCCATCTTTTATGTGCAGCAAAGGAACTGCCTTTAAAATACGGCGAAGTTGAAAAATATTTTGGCATAGATGATGATTTGCTGGATGATTTGGTTTCCAATAAGGATTTGCACATAAATTCCCGTGGGGATTACATGTATCCTTATGATGACAATCCCGCATTGGACCACTCCCTGGACCAGATTTCAGGCCAGGAGTTTAAGGTGATGAACAACGGCAGGCTATTGGAGACAATGGAACGTGCTCAAGTTTATAGGGAAGCTCATGAAGGAGCTATTCTGATTAATAAGGGAGACACTTATGTTGTAGATAGCGTAAGCCTCTCAAGAGGATTTGTCAACGTTACACGAAAGGATGTCGATTATCACACGATGGTTTTAAACCAAACAGACATTTCCATTAAAAAGAAACTGTCCAAGACAAAATACGGCAAGCTTACAATCCACTTCGGTGAGCTGACTGTAAGCGAAAACTACTTCAAATACAAAAAGATGCAATTTTCAAAAGCCATAGGAACCTATCCTCTGGATCTGCCTCCTTTAAAATTCAATACCAAGGGTTTGTGGTTCACTATCCCGAAAAATGTTAAGGACACGCTGGAAGATATGTTTGCAAATGAGGAGGAAGTTTTTGCCGGAGGTCTTCACGGAGCAGAACATGCCCTGATTGGTTTGTTTCCACTCCATACGATGTGTGACAGGTTCGATATTGGCGGTCTTTCAACTAATTATCATGAAGATACTCAGGAAGCAACCATCTTCATTTATGATGGATATGAAGGCGGAATTGGAATCTGTGAAAAGGCCGTGGACGTATTCATTGATTTGTTAAAATCCACAATTGACCTGATTGATAATTGTGATTGCCAGAGCGGATGTCCTGCATGCATATACTCCCCGAAATGCGGCAACGATAACAAGCCGCTTCATAAAAACGCAACCAAATATATCCTTGAGTATATGTGTAAGTTAATATCGAATGAGGATTTGGCGGTGCATGAGGAAATAAACGAAGAGGTTGTGCCCAAAGCAGTCGTCAACGATGAGGATGTTCTGTTTGAAGAGGCATTGAATTTATATGATAAAAAGGATTTTTCCCAAGCAAAGGACATCTTAAACAATATCCTAAATGTTAATAGGAATCATGTTGACGCCCTTTCATTGATGGCTCAAATATTATATGAGCAAGACCAGAATGACATTTCCAAATTGTTTTTCAAAAGAGCTTTTGCTATCGATAAGACAAATGAAAGAGTCAATGAACTTGATGTTTTGTTGAATGATAATCAATCAGTTAATCATGAGGTTGATGCCGAAATAAATAGCTTGGATGATGAGGAAGTCTTATATGAAGAGGCTTACGATTTATATGAACAGGGAGATTTGGAGACCTCTTTCGAAATTCTAGAAAAGCTTGTCGATTTTGACAGTAAAAATGCAGATGCGCTTGCCCTGATGGGATTGATATATTATCACTCCGGAATATTTTCAAAGGCAGTCGAGTACTTTAAAAAAGCCTATAAAATAAATAAAAATAGTGAAATGGTTAAAGAGTTGAAGATGAGAGTGGCTTGAGTTATAAGTTGATTGGAGATGGATTTGGATGCAAAGCAGTATAAAAGTTAAAAAAATTGATATTACAGAATTGGATGTTGATGTGATTGTAAATGCCGCAAACAGCCAACTTTTACAGGGTGGTGGCGTATGCGGAGCGATATTTCGCAAAGCAGGTTCATCAGAACTTGCAGATGCCTGTGCAGATATTGGAGGTTGTGAAGCTGGTGGTGCCGTAATTACTCCAGGGTTTAATCTTTTGGCCAAATATATAATTCATGCTGTTGGTCCTATCTGGCAGGGTGGGGTTAACAATGAAGCGGAACTGCTGTGCAATGCGTATAAACAGTCATTAATTTTAGCAAAGGAAAACGGCTGCCATTCAATAGCTTTTCCATTAATCTCATCGGGAATATACGGTTATCCAAAAAATCAGGCATGGGAAATGGCAATTAAATCCTGCAATGATTTTATAAATCATAATCCGGAGTATTCCATCGAAATTATCTTTGCGGTATTAAGCGATGAATCTAAAGAAATGGGTGAATATGCAATTAATGAATATTTCACCCGTATGGACTGAAACCGTCTTCAAAGTGTTCACATACCTTTTCAAGCTCTTCGGGAATGTCAATTTTCTGTGTACAGTGTTCAACACATGTTCCACAGTAGGTACATTCGCTGGCAGGAACCTTTTCATCACCTAACTTATCATAATAAAGTCTGTAGATGTTTGATTCAGGTTGGTTTTTACTGGTATTGTATAAATTGAAGTATTCGGGAATAGGAATCATTTCAGGACAGGCATCAATGCAGTATCCGCATTCGCTGCATGCAACAGCGACTGATTGCCTAAGTTTCAAGGCCATATTTTCTAAAAATTCAATTTCGCTGTCGTTTAATGGCTCAAAATTTTCATAGGTGTTGAGGTTATCATCCAAATCACTCATTTTGCTCATGCCGCTTAAAACGATTTTAACATGTTCCAGTGATGCGCAAAATCTTATGGCAAAACTGGCTATTGATTTATCCGGGTTGAATTCTTCAAAATCGTTTTTAATCTCATCAGGCAGGTTAACGATTACTCCACCTTTCAGAGGTTCCATTACATAAACGTCAAGGCCATGTTCAACGCACAGGTCATAGCATTTGCGGGCTTCGATGGCAGGATCTTCCCAGTCGAGGTAGTTCAGCTCCAATTGGACAACATCGAGGATATCTCCGTATTTGTCGAGAACCTCTTTTAGAAGTTTTGAATCGTCATGAAAGCTGAATCCTATTTTTTTTGCAATTCCCTCATCTTTCATTTTTTTAATGTATTCAAAGGAGTTGCATTTTTCGGCTAGTTTCAGCCATGGGACATTTATGTTGTGTATGAAGAAAACATCGAAGTAATCGATTCCTAATCTTTCAAGCATTTCGCCGACGAATTTGTCGTTGTCTTCAGGTGATGTCAATGCCCAGGTTGGCATCTTATCACAGATTTGATAGGATTCTCGAGGGTATCTTTCAACCACTGCTTTTCTGATTGCGGTTTCACTAACTCCTCCGTGATAAGCATAGGATGTATCAAAGTAGTTATATCCTTTTTCCATATATTTGTCAACCATTTTGTTGAATAACTCCTGGTCGACGGATGTTGGGTTATTTTCATCGGTTAGGGGCAGTCTCATACATCCAAAACCGAATTTAGTTTTGTAGGTCATAGTCATATCTCCAATTTTCATTGATGTTTCTATATTTGGATTTGAAAATATTTAAATGTTGTTAATTGCAACAGTTGTGTATTTTTCATATTTCTCAAGTATTACATGGTATTACTTTAAATATTAAATAGGTTTATTAATAAACAAAACTAAATTTATAATGTTAATATTTATAACAAGGAGAAATAAAATGCATGAATTATCAATGGCTCAGGGGATTATTAATGCAGTAATAGATACTGCAGAAAGTAATAATGCGTCTGAAGTTAATGAAGTTACTATAGAGCTCGGTAGATTGGCTATGGTTAATCCTGAACAATTGAAATTTATTTTAGGGGTTTTAGTTGAAAATACCATAGTTGAAGATGCAGAAATTAAATTTGAAGAAATTCCAGTAGAAGTCAAATGCTCTGAATGTGAATTCCATGGAGATGCTATACTTGATGATAAGGATCATTATGCTCCAATGGTCAAATGTCCAAAATGCGACAGTTTAGCGGTTGAAATTTTAAATGGAAAAGATATAATTGTTAAAAATATTGTTATAGAGAAACCTGATGATAACTAGATTAATAAAGGTGAAAATATGCACCAAATAGCAGATGTAGAAGTAGCAAAAAATATTATGGACGCTAATAAAAGATTAGCTGATAAAAACTTGAAAAACTTAGAAGACAATGGAATATTCTGTGTTGATTTTGTTGGAGCTATAGGTTCCGGTAAAACAACATTGATTGAAGAAATTATTGATAATACTGATTATAAAATAGGTGTTCTTGCAGGTGATGTAATCTCAAAATTTGATGCTGAACGTATCAGATCCCATAATGTTCCAGTTGAAGGTTTAAACACCGGTAAAGAATGCCATTTGGATGCACATTTAGTAGGTCATGGTCTTCATGATTTGCCATTGGAAGATTTGGACATGGTGATTATTGAAAATGTAGGTAATTTGATATGTCCTGTTGATTTTGAACTGGGCTCCCACATGAGAATGGTTGTTGTAAGCGTCACCGAAGGGGATGACACTGTAGAAAAACACCCAATCATATTCCAGACATCCGATGTCATTGTCATCAACAAAATTGATTTGGCCGATGCGGTCGGTGCCGATGTTGATAAGATGGTCTGTGATGCTAAAAAATTGAATCCTAATGTTAAAGTTATTACATCTAATTTAAAAGAAGGCACAGGATTAGATGAAATTATTAATGCTATCGATGAGAAAAAGAATAGTTTATAGATAATTTAGGGTGGTTGCATGAAAGTATGGGTTGACATATCAAATGCGCCTCATGTGAGGTTTTTTAAGGATGTAATTAAATATCTTGAAGCCGAAGGCGAAGATGTGATTGTTACAGCAAGGCAATTTGGTGATATTCATAAGTTATTGGAAATGTATGAAATCGACTATATATCCGTTGGAAAACATGGAGTGAGTCTCTACGATAAGTTAAGGGAAAGCACCCAAAGGGTTTATAATATGGTGGATATCATAAATGATGAAAAGGTGGATGTTGCCCTTAGCAAGCATTCCATAGAACTTCCAAGAATTTCTTTTGGTTTGGGAATTCCAAGTTTATATGTCCTTGATAATGAGCACGCATTGGCCGCGAATAAGTTAACTCTTCCTTTGTGTGACAGAATCATCACCCCGAATATAATCGATTTCTGGAAATTGATGAAATTTGGTGCTGATCCAAATACAATAATTCCATATGATGGAACTTCAGAATTGATGCATTTCAAAAGCTTTGAATACAATGACAATGTTTTTGATGATTTAAATCTTGATTTGAAACATCCAAAAACCATTTTGATGAGGCCGGAACCTTCACTTGCTTCATATTTGGATGCGGATTGTAGAAAATCAGTTTTATCTCCTATTGTCGATGAGCTAAAAAATGTAGCCAATATCTTAATATTGCCAAGATTCAAAGAACAGGCAGACATATTTGAAGGAATTGAAAACGTTTCAATTTTAAAGCCTCCAGTTGACACATCAAGCATCATCAAAAAATGTGATTTGGTGATTGGTGCTGGTGGTACAATGAATAGGGAAGCTGCAATTTTGCAGACTCCGGTCATTTCCTGTTATCCTGGCGAAACATTATCTGTTGACCAGTATTACATCAACAAGGGTTTAATGTACAGGTCACATGATAGTGATGCTGTTATTGATAAGGCATTGGAGTTCATTGTCAATCCTCATGAAAAAATTGAAATAAAAACTGATGATTTGTTCCAAATAATTATTGATAATTTATATGATTTGGCTGAAAATGGCAAATAGTTTTTATATTAAAATAATCAAATATTATTATTGTATTTTGATTTATGTTTTTTTGGGCTGGTAGCTCAGATGGTAGATCGTCGCCTTGGCATGGCGGAGGCCCCGGGTTCAAATCCCGGTCAGTCCATTTTTATATTGAAGAAAGATTGTGATTGGAATATGTTATTAATTGCTCAGAATCATTTACAGTTAATCGTTGAAGTAGGACTCATGTTATTTGTTACAATGGTGTTCTGTCTTAACTTGATTCCGTTATCATTAAGTGTTGTAACATTTTTATCTTTATTTATATTGGGTGGTTTTACACTTCTTTTCGGAGCAGATATCTTTTTACTTATTTTGTCATCAAGCCAAGCCGAATTTACTCACCCATTTGGACCAATAGCATTGCTTGGAGCCGTAACTGCTTTGGCTTCGCTGAAAGTTATGAAAGAATCGGGTGTGGACATAAGACCGCTTAGAAGATTTGTGATATTGTTCATTGTAGGTATCACAGTATTCGGAGGTTTAATGCATAGATCTTTCTTATTGTTATGGTTATTAGGACTGTTTTTAGGTTATGTAATAATATCCAAATCCTTCAGGGAAAAAACCATCTTGACCGGTAGAAGGGTTATGATGTTTTTGGGTCTTGCACTTGTAGGTTTTGTATCTCTTGAAGTAGTAGCCAGAATAACTGGAATGACAATCTTTTCTCCGATGTTAAGGATGGCTAGAATTGAGCAATACTCTTTAACAAGTATTAAAACAGTATTAAATAACATTCAATTAATTGGGCATAGCGGTAATGCCTCTTACTGGGGGGCTGAAGGAACGGCCTTTGCTGAGGGCTATGTAACATTACCAATGCAGTTGGTTCTATTCTTCGGTTTGCCTTTCCCGATGTTCTTTGGTGTGCTGGTCAATCAGAAGGATACAATCGACTATATGCTTCCGGGCATATTCGGATACGGTTTTGACTTCGGTATATTGGGATTGGCAGGGTTAATGGTATTTGTTCTTGGAACAATGATTATCGGTTTTAAAATCTTAACTATATACAGAGAAAAAAGAGAGAAAAACAATAAGAAATACTTAGGAAAAGAAGTATTATTGACAGGTGCATTAGCTGCATTCTGCGCACAATCCCTAATAGGTGTGTTCGCATTTAACAGAACAATTAATGGTATGGCATTATTGACTTTCATATTTATAGGTGCATTGATTTTGGCTAATGTAGTCACACTCAAATCAAGATCATAAAGGAGTAATTATTATGAAAGCATTGGTATTACTGGGGTGTCCAGAAACTCCATCACAAACTCCTATGGCTGTTTATGTTTTTAATAAATTAACAAAAATAGGTTATGACGTAACAATAGCCGCCAATCCTGCGGCTAAGAAATTAGTAAAAATATCTGATCCTGAAGATTATTATAATTTAAATCTCGTTGATTTGGAGAGAACTTTAGGCGAAATTAATGAAGGGGACTATGATTTGCTGGTAGGGTTTGTACATAAGGATGCAGCCGCTTCATTTTTCGTGACTTTTGATCAAATTTTAAACACTAAATCTTTAGCATTGGTATTCTCAAGGGATGAAGATGAGGTTGCGGAATTTGTTAATATGATTGAAGAAAGTGGAAGCAATGCAAAAATTGCATCTGTTAGGGCATTCCATAATCCTTCACCTATTAAAGTTAAATTTGATAAAGCAATAAAGGAGTTTGAATAAAATGTCATTTTGTTTAGATACTTACCTTCAACAATCTGATAACTATGAAATTCACGCATCTAAGGCAGGGTTTAAAGACTGTGCAATGATAATCAGATTTAAGGCTGATGACTTGGTTTATATTAAGCCTGGAGATGAGGTTTTGGGAGTGAGGGTTATTGGTATCCCACCGATTCCAATAGGATTTGACCATGAAAAGGGAACTGTTTTTCTTCCATACACTAAACCTTGCCACGGAACATCGGTTGTGGAATTGCCGATTGATGAAGAAGAAGTCGAAAAAATTAGAAAATTGGATACAGGTAATAAAAAATGAAATCAACTGTTGTCGGAAGTTTCCCTGTAGATGTAAAGGGTCCATCTTCTAGTAAAGATAAGCTATTAAATGTATTCGGGGCCTATGATGAATATAAACAGTCCATAAAGGACAGTGTCATTGCTCAGCTTGATGCAGGAATAGACATTGTATCCGATGGTCAGGTAAGAGGGGATATGGTTTCTATTTTTACAAAATATATTCCCGGAATGAAATTGGAAGACGGAAACACTGTCGTCGTTTCAAAAATCAGAAACCCCATCCAGGAAATTTCTGTCAATGATTTAAAGTATGCAAAAAAGGTAATTAAAGATTATTATAACGGCAATATTCCTGAAGGAAAAGGCATAAAGGGAATCATTACCGGACCAACCACTATCATACATTCTTCAAGGATTCAATCTTTTTATAAAAATAAAGAGGATGCAATTATTGATTTGGCCCATTCACTTAAGTTTGAAGTTGATGCCATTGCCAAAAAGGTCAATCCGGTCTATATTCAAGTGGATGAACCGTTTTTATCAACTGGAATGGTTGACATGAAAGTGGCTAAGGAAGCTATTGACATTTTGCATGAAAACCTTGAAGTTCCTTTGGCAATGCATGTTTGCGGAACTCTTGACAATGCATTCAAGGACATTGCCAAATTCAATGTGGATATTCTTGATATGGAATTTGCAGGAAATAACGTTAATCTTGATGTTTTGGAAAAAAATGCTGGTTTAATACAGAACAAGAAAATAGGTTTCGGATGTGTCGATTCGTCGGTTAATGAAGTTGATGACGTCAGTGACGTTGATGAGTTGGTTTCTAAAGCAATCGATATAGTCGGTAAGGATAATCTGCTTCTTGATCCTGATTGCGGCCTTAGAAGAGCGCCACGTGATGTTGCTTTTGAAAAATTAAAATTGATTAATCAAATTAAGGATAAATACAGTTAATTTTGATGGTAACATGAATAAAAAAATTAAAATTGTCATTATAATAGCTATTGCATTAATTTTAGCTTATGGTGTTTTTTACTTAACAGAATATTTTCCAGCTGAAAAAATAGCTAACGACTGTTTAAATGGAAGTGAAAATGTTTCTGTTAGCAAATGCGATTCAGGGCTATTTTTGGATGGTCCCGGCAATGATACCGCTTTGATATTCTATCCTGGAGCTAAAGTGGAGTATACAGCATATCTGCCGTTATTGTCTAACTTGTCAAATAATGGTGTTGACTGTTATTTGGTCCAAATGCCTTTTAACTTAGCGTTGATGGGAGAAAATAGTGCTGATTCCATTATAGATGATGGCAATTATTCCCGTTATGTTCTTGCAGGTCATTCTTTAGGCGGTGTCGTGGCTTCATCATATATTAATCACACTGGAAAAGGTGATGGATTAATTCTTCTTTCCGCATATCCTAATTGTGGAATAGATAAACCTGTTTTATCAATTTATGGTTCTGAAGATAAAGTATTGAATATGGAATCATATAATAAGTCTAAAGGGTTGATAGATAATTTTACGGAGTTTGTTATTGCTGGAGGAAACCATGAACAATTTGCATATTATGGTGAGCAAAGTGGTGACGGAATTGCATCCATTACTCCGCAGGCCCAACAGATTCAAACTGTCGATAGGATTTTACAGTTCATTAACGGTTTGGCATAATATTTAATTTTATAATTTTTTTAAAAAAAGAGTATTTTAGGAAATGCGTGATTTCCTAATTTAGCGATATTCATGTTTAAAGTTTTTGTCATATAGCTTGGATGCATTAAAATCACCAGGGTCTAATACATCTCCCACTACAATCATTGCAGTCTTTGTTATATTGGCATCTTTTACTTTTTGTGCAATATCTGCAAGTGTTCCTCTAATTATTTGCTGGTCTGGCCAAGTTGCCTTTTTCACAACTGCCACGGGAGTGGTTTCCTCATAACCAACAAGCAATTCGTCAACTACCTTGTCGATCATTCCAATACCCAGGAATATGCACATTGTAGCATGATGTTTGGAAAAACTTGAGATACTTTCACCGGCAGGTTTAGGGGTTCTGCCTTCAGGACGTGTAATGATGACACTTTGTGAAATTTCAGGAAGTGTCAGTTCAGCTTCCAGGACACTGGCTGTTCCGAATAGGGAACTTACTCCAGGAATAATTTCATATTCGATGTCATGTTTTTTCAGTTCACGAATCTGTTCTGCAATTGCACCATAAATTGAAGGGTCTCCAGTATGTACACGGGCTACCAATTTGCCTTCATTAACTGCTTTTGTAATTATTGCATCAGTTTCATCTAAATTCAAATAAGCGCTGTTGTGTATTTCACAATCTTCTTTAGCAGGATTTAAAACATCCTTATTTACAAGTGAACCTGCATAAATAATAACATCCGCTTTTTCAATGACTTTTCTTCCTTTAACGGTTATTAAATCAGGGTCTCCCGGACCTGCACCAATGAAAATAACTTTTCCTTTCATGATATAATTTTTTACATCAAGTATTATTTAATAATTATGTATTAAATTTGACCTTTAATTTTGACAAAATTTATTAATAGTTAAAGTAATTAAAAAATATGGATAAAAAAGGATTTATTTCGCTAGAATATTTATTTTCAATCTTTATAGTTTTAATAATTGCTTCAGGATTGTTATTTTTTTCACAGTCTACAATAGAGTCAAGCAATAATATTGAAGACACAATGCAACATAGGCTAATTTTGGATAAGACAGCTAATCTGATTAATCAGGTGAATGCCCATGGGGAAGGTTATTGCGCATACTTTCACTTGGATTCAAAACCTGGCTATTATGTAATTACAGTTGAAAAAGACAAATTGACGATTGAATTTTCAAATAAAAAGGGTGAAACATTAATATTGCCAATATCAACAGATGAGAAATATAAGTTATATAGCGGCAGAAGCTATCTGGTGAGTAAATCAGCTAACGGCAAGATTGTGATAACATGAAAGAAAACAGGGGTCAGATAAGCGGAGAGTTCATTTTTTTAACCGGCGTAATCATAATGATTTTGATGTTGTCGGTTGTATTCATTGCAAGTGAAAACGAGCTGAACATTGCTATGAGTGCTGCCCGCAGCGGTGCAATTGAAGGGGTTGGAACATCATCAGCAGGAATCTATGCAAAGGATACCTATAATGACTATTCCGATTCAGGAAATGGCCTGTTGCATCCATATTCGATAGATATTGTAAACATCAGCTATAGTGAATTGGGAATGGATGATGCTTATGGAAAAAAGAAAATTCAGTTTAAGGTATATGCAAAATCATCAAAACAATACACCAAAAGTGAGTTGGATTCTATTGGGGATAGGATTAATTATAATCTAAGAAAATCATTGGCAATCAGCTTCAATTCCACTTCTTCAACAAATAAATTATATAATCCGGTTTTTTCGCCTCATTATGTTTTCACGACAGCTAATGTTAAATGGCTTTAGTTTTATATAATATCAAGTCTAATTCTAAAATATAACAAAACTTAAATTTTTTGTGATAGTATGTATAGTGATGAGGAAAAAAAGCAATTGATGCAAGATTTGGCTGAAATGGAAACTTTCAAAGCTGATGTTGGTGATGAAGGCAAAATCCTGCAGGAGGATTTGAAGGAATTCTTTATAAATGATGTTGGTGATAAGGAGGATTTGATTTTTAGGCTGGAATTGTATTTCTATGCATTTAAGCTATTCTGCAGGCGGTCCGTAAAGATAGACAGAAATCAATTCACAATATTTTTAAACGATTCTCTTTTGGAATGGAATTTAATCAAATTGGTAATGGATGATTTTACAGACTTTGAATTGGAAATTGAAGCTGTAAAAGAAAATAAAGATGTTTTAATTAATTTAAATTTCACTTACCATTTTTAGATTTTGAAGATTTTGCGGGCATTGTTGGATGTTATTTCTCCAACGGTGCTTAAATCCATATCCTTGATTTCAGCTATTTTTTTAACTGCGTTAACGACATTGACAGGTTCGTTTCTTTCTTCTTTGGTTATGGCCAAATAAGGACTGTCGGTTTCAGTCAATATATAATCCAAATCTATTTTTTCAATTAAATCCTGATGATGCTTTGAATAGCAGAGCATTGTTGAAAAGCTCATGAAGCAATTGTCCCTGTTCATGATTCTTTTCGCAGTCTTTAAACTGCCGCCATAACAATGAAAAACAAAATATGGGATGTCATCAAAGCCTTCAATGATATTAACCGCTTTTTTCTCGCAGTCTCTTACATGCATTACAATTGGAACCTTATATTCATTGGCAAGATTTAAAAAGCTGGTAAAAATTTCCTGCTGTCTTTCACGCATAGCCTTGTCGGTTACATAATAATAATCCATTCCGACTTCGCCGATTGCCACAATTTCCGAAAGGTTAGTGATTAGATGAGCCTGTGCATCTTTCAGTTCTTCATCGGTTGAATTTTGTGAGCTTACAGGATGAAAACCAAAAGTGGGATAGATGAAACCTTCATATTTTTTTGAAAGTTCTAAAACATTTTGATTGCTATTTTTATCAAATCCTGAAGCGATTATCAACTCTAGCTTATCTTTCGCCCTTTGTATGACTTCATCACGGTCACTGTCAAAGTCCTTAAAATCAATATGGCAATGGGTATCAATCATCGTTTAAACTCCAAATCTTCTGTCTCTTGCTTGATATGAACGAATAGCCCTTATAAAATCAACTTTTCTTAATTCAGGCCATAATGTTTCACAGAAATATAATTCGGAGTATGAAGACTGCCAAAGTAAAAATCCGCTTAAACGCTCTTCACCGCTTGTTCTGATAATTAGATTTGGATCGTCCAGTCCTCCGGTGTAGAGGTTTTTGCTTACTAAATCTTCATCAACGTCATCAATGGTGACTTTACCGTCCTGAACATCCTGAATAATTTTTTTGATTGAGTCAATGATTTCTAGACGGCCATCATATCCAATGGCTAAGTTTAATAGTCTTTTATTGTAATGTGCTGTTGCTTCCTCAGCATCCCTGATGGCTTCTTTAACGTCATCCGGAAGCAATTCGGTTCTGCCGACAACATTAACCCTAACTTCATTTTTGTGGATTTTTTCATGGTCAACTAATCTTTTAAAGTTGATGACAAACAGTTTCATCAAGCCGTCAACCTCATGTTTTGGCCTGTTGAAGTTTTCAGTTGAAAAGGCATATGCAGTAACGATTTCAATTCCAAGCTCAACGCTCCAATCAAGGACTTTTTCCAATGTGTCCACTCCCAGTTCGTGTCCTTTGAGAACGTCCGTATTTCCTTGGAGTTTGGAATATCTTCTGTTCCCGTCCATGATTATTGCAACGTGTTTTGGCATCTTTTCCGGTTTTAAATCACGTGTAATGTACCATTCATACAATCTATAAAGTATATTCTCAGCCATTTAAATCCCTTAATATAAACTCATCATAATTCAGTCTTTTGCTAAATCATTAGCAAGAATTAAGCTTCTGACATATCCTTCAATGCTTTGGTCTCGACTTGTATCAATGTAAGTTCTGTTGATTCCAAAAGTTACAGCACCATAACTTGGCCAGGAGTTAAGAAGAACAAGTGTTCTGAAAATTATATTTCCAACCCTTCCGTTTGGAGCGATGATTATATTGCATTTGTCGTTTATCGCTTTTTCAATTAAAATATAATAGTTTTTAACTTCTTCTTCGGTGTTCTCTTCAATAAGTTTGGTTAGCTTTCTGCTGTCTTTTATGGAATTGGATACTTCTTTACCTCTTCCAAAGTCATCTTCTCTACCTTCAGCAAGCACTGCAATTTTTGGAGTTTTTCCAACTTGTTTGAAGAATTCAATACAATTCATAGTTATTTTGAACTTTTCTTCAACAGTATTGCCTTCATCGATTCCAACAGGAGTTAATAAAAATTCATAGCCGTTTCCATTAACGTAAGTCGCTCTTGAAAGGTTAGGATATTTTTCTTTCAATTCCTTCATAATATTTGATGCAGGAAGTGATCCGCGAACTACACCATCGATTTTTTTATCTAATACTGCTCTGATTAGGTCATCATCACTATAAATTAGGTTAATATCTGTTTCAGGGTGTTTTTCTTTGAAAATATGACATGCTTGAATAATATTTTCATTTTCTCCAACACCTATAGCTATTCGTTTCATTAATTTAATATTATGTATTTCATTATAAAATAAGTTTTTCTAATTAAGTCATATTTTAACTAAAAATAGAGTTGTGATGTAAAAAAATATATAACTTTTTTTAGCCTATATTTCAGATTAAAATCCTATAAAAAAAGAAAAGGAAAAAATTAATTTTTTTCCTATTTGCTGAAATCAGAAATGGCTGAATCAACCAATTTTATAACTGACTCGGCTAAATCAGGATAAGAATCATCTATTGCAACAGGAATGTTGTCACAGTAAACGACCTTCAATCCAGCAGCTATAGCATCTTTTGTTGCAACATCGACTGCGGCTGCCTTAAGCTCAGTCAACATGACATCTGCCTTATCCATGTATTTTTCCATGTCCTCGCGCAGCAAAGGCCTATTGGACAAGTGAGATGTTGTTCCAATGATTTCACAATTGTAGTTGCTTTCCAGATAATCCACCAATTTATCTTTGACGTCTTCAGGAGCGGTTGTTGCAAACAATACCTTTTTGTTTGAAATGTCATCCAACGGTTTAGGCCTGAACACAGTGGATATTACAGTTGCTTCAGGGTTGATGTCACTTACGAATTCTTCAATAGATTTTATCTTGTCTTTATCGGCCATAGGTTCTTCACACATTGTTAAAATTATTAAATCACCTAAACCTATCCTATATGGTCCGAAGTAGGTAGTAAGATTTTCTATAGGTTGATTTGCTCCGATAAGCACAATCTTTTTATCGGTTTTGATAGGAGGTATTGCAGCACCGCTTCCCTCGAAGATTGCAAATTTGGAGTCAACTTCGTTGGCTAGTTTTGCACCTTTTTTCATGTTTGTAAGGAATACTTCACCTGCCATTCCGCCGCCGCAGCGTCTGCACCCTATGGTTAAAATCCTGCTCATCAATGCATCTTCCCAATGATCACTGGCCGCATGGACTCCCTTCTCGGACTGTTCAAGCAGGAATTCAGCATTTATTTCCAATTCTTCGCCATGTACAATTTCAGGCTCTTCAGGCCCTCCCCTTCCCATCGCAATTACGCATGGCTCATATCCATTTTTATCAATCAGTCTTGATACGAATCCGGAAACTGCAGTTTTCCCGATACGTTTGCCTGTTCCAAGAATTGTGATTGATGGCTTTTCCATTATTTCATATTGGGATGTCGGTTCAAATTTGAAATCAGGGCCTTCGTATGAAATGCCTTCGTTGAGGACTTTACACGCTATCTTAAATCTTTTAGGATAGTCCAGAATAGGTTCATCGCTCAAGTCCATTACAGTTTCAATATCATATCTTCTAATCATGTCAACTATGAGGTCATAGGGAATGTTTTTATCTTTTGCAAATTGAACCGGAACTCCTAACTTTTCAGAGTAAGATTCTTCGGAGTCGTCTCTGAGCTTTTCGGTTCCTCCTATAAAAACAGCTGCGGCTATATCAATGTGCTCTAAATTATTTAAAGTATCTATGGCCTGCTTGGTAACTGGCAGGTAGTGTTCTCCATCAACCAAACAAAGCATTCTATTAACACCTTTCATAATACTACTATGAAAGTTATTGTTATTAAAAATATTTAAAAAAAGTAAAAAAAATTAAAGGAAACTAAGCTACTTTAAGTTCCTTTTCAGATCTTGTAACTAAATCTGCCAATGAATTGCGAACATTTTCTGGAATAGAGTCATCCTCTTTATCAGCGATAACTTGGGAGATGATTTTACAAAGGACAAAAATCGCATGTTTATGTTCTGCTTTTGTCTTATGAATATGGTGCGGACTAATTTTTAGTGAAATGTATTCGCTACAGTCATTAGTTATCTGAGTTTCTTCTTCCAAGTATTTTAAAACATATACTAAAAATTGATGTAATTGTATCATTTCATCCTTATACATAACTATCTAACCTATAAAAATTAACTATTCTGTTAGTTAATGATAAATTATATGATATTATAATTTATTACTCACTTTTTTCTAATAAGGATATATTTATTTTAATCCTATTTAAATATTGCATCACATTTATACTACAATTTTTGTTGCATCAATTTTTTTATAAAATGAATTTGATATTATTTAAGATTTATATTGAATTCATTGGTTTCAATGATTTTTGGTAGTCTTCCGATGCTTCCGATATTGTTTTCGGATATCAAGAGG
>NZ_JBGVOG010000025.1:0-8407 GCF_045126245.1 Methanobrevibacter sp.
AATTTTTAACTAAAAATAATACAAAACTAAAATTTATATAAAATCAGTGGTAAATATTGCCTCATGTCATTATCCGTCAAATTAAAAAAATTCATGTTAAAAAATGGTGCTAATGAAATAGGATATGCAGACATAACCAATTTTACACCAAAACCCGGATTGAATGTAGGGGTTGTTTTTTACATAGCTTATCCCAAAGAAACCATAAGAAATATGCAAAATGCACCAACTAAAGAATATCTTAATGAACTAATAGAACTCAATTCCAGATTGGATGAACTGGGCATGAAATGTGAAGAGTTTTTAATAGATAATGGATATGATGCTTATGCACAAACAAAAAAAAGACTAGGAACTGATTTTGGTGAGTTCAATTCATTTGAGTTACCTCATAAAACCATTGCCACCCGTGCAGGTCTCGGCTGGATTGGAAAATCCGCATTATTTACAACATTAAAATACGGATCTGCATTAAGATTATCCTCAGTATTAACAAATGCTCCCTTAGATATCGGAAAACCAATACTCAAATCAAAATGCGGTAAATGTGAAATATGTAAAGATGCATGTCTCGGTGGTGCGATAAGTGGTAAAGAATGGAATTACAAGCTTCACAGAAATGATTTTTACGACGATAAAAAGTGTGAAAAATATGCCTTAAAGATATCTGAAGAAAATTTGGGAAAAGCAGATACAGTATGTGGAAAATGCATTTACGTTTGCCCACATACACAAAAATACATTAAAAGACTATAATTTTACTGCATATCTCAAATCATATGCTTGAGAGCTAATTTCTAAACCCTGAATTTTTTTATCCATATGGACTGTTTGAAGCTCATCATTTGCATCAAGAGAAACAACAAAACCCATTTTGGTCCAAAAGGTTAATGCCCCATCCAAGTTTTTATGAGTATGCAAATAAATGTCGTCATAACCAACTGCATTAGCAAAACTTTCAGCTACACTAAACATTTTAGAAGCTAAGCCACAACGTCTGCAGCGCCTGTCAACAAATAATCGCCATATACTTGAAGTAGTTTCTTTAGAATACAAATGTCTAAACTCTGGAAAATCTTTATCATAAGCCCTAATACCAATAGTTGCTATGATTTCACCAGTTTCCTCAGCATATGCAACAAAAAAATTATTCTTTTTCGGATCGATATAATATTCCTTCATGTTCATAACATCCTGATGCCATTCAGGAACATAATCATATCCAAATTCAATTTT
The DNA here is from genome assembly GCF_045126245.1 of Methanobrevibacter sp. Taxonomy (GTDB): domain Archaea; phylum Methanobacteriota; class Methanobacteria; order Methanobacteriales; family Methanobacteriaceae; genus Methanocatella. The sequence continues at coordinate 1,237 of NZ_JBGVOG010000025.1, forward strand.
TATCATATTAAACAAGAATTTCTGAACATCTGCAATTTGCTTAGAATCATTGCTTAATTCCTTAATAATTACATTCATATTAATCCCTTTTAGAAAAAAGTATTACATTTTAGAAATAAATTAATCAATTAGTAATACTTTTTTATTAATTTTGATTAACTTTAATATTGATAAAGAACAAATTAGTATATAAAATTTGTCATTTGAATTATTAGGGTGATTTAATGGAAAAATTATTAGATGTTGAAAACGTTTCTATTTCATTTATTCAATATACCCAAGGTTTAAATCAAAGAGATTTAAAAGTTATCACCGATTTAACTCTAGATATATCTGAAGGAGAAATATTGGCAGTATTAGGTTCAAGCGGATCAGGTAAAAGTTTACTTGCACACGCAATATTCGGAATCCTGCCTGAAAACGCAAACCTGAACGGAAAAATCAAATACAAAGGAAAAGAACTATCACAAAAAGACAAAGAAGAAATCAGAGGAAAAGACATAGTGCTAGTACCACAATCAGTGAACTTCCTTGATCCACTAATGAAAATATCTGACCAAGCAATCGGACACACTGAAACGGATGAAGAAAGAAAACAAAAGAAAACAAAGCAAAGGGAAATCTTCGAACATTACAACCTAGGTCCAGAAGTGGATGACATGTACCCATTCCAACTATCCGGAGGAATGGCAAGAAGAGTACTTGTATCAACAGCATTACTATCAGACCCTAAACTCGTCGTAGCGGATGAACCAACACCAGGTTTAGACCAAAAAACAGTAGAAGAAACATTAAATCACTTCAAACACATGAAAGAAGACGGAATAGGAGTACTACTAATCACACACGACATCCACGCTGCACTGGAAGTCGCAGACAGAATAGGAATATTCTACTCAGGATACGTAATCGAAATCGCACTCAAAGAAGACTTCACAGGCGATGGAGAAAACCTGCTCCACCCATACACAAAAGCACTATACAAAGCACTGCCCGCAAACGGATTCGAACTAACCAAAGGACACCAACCGCTACACGGAGAAATACCAAACGGATGCCCATACTATGACAGGTGCGAAATGAAAATGGACAAGTGTAAAGAAGAAAGGCCAGAACTAATTGACCTCGGAAACAAAAAAGTTCGCTGTTTCAAATACGAAGAAGGTGCATAAAATGGAACTTAAAGCAAAAAATATTTCATTCAAATATCCATCCGCTAAGAAATATTTATTGAAAGAGGTTAATCTTGAATTGGACAATAATAAAATAATTGGATTAATTGGAGACAGTGGTAGTGGAAAGTCTACATTATGTAAAATTTTATCAGGTTATGTAACAAAATTTGAGGGAGATGTAACATTTGATGGAAAACCATTACCAAAAAAAGGATTTAAACCTGTTCAATTAATTTACCAACACCCAGAAAAAGTAATGAATCCGAAATGGAAAATGCAGCAAGTTCTGGCTGAATCTTGGGATGTTAGCGATGAAGCCCTAAAAGAATTTGGTATTCAAAAATCATGGTTGACCAGATTCCCTCAAGAATTATCAGGAGGAGAACTGCAAAGATTTTCCGTTCTAAGATCTCTAAATCCAAATACAAAATTCCTAATTGCAGATGAAATGACAACAATGCTCGATGCAATCACACAGGTACAAATCCTAGATTCAGTTTTAAAGATAGTGAAAGAAAGAAACATGGGATTTTTACTAGTAAGCCACGATATGGATTTAATAGACACCATATGTGATGATAAAATATACTTAAAAGATATTAATGGTGCATAACCATTAATATTAACATCTTTTTTTAAAAAAAACTTATTAATAATTATTTAAATAACTTAAAAAATTGTAATACAAATTAATCAAATAAAATAATACTATATATATAAATAAATCAACATTTAGTAATAATTAATACTTTTTTTAAAAAAATAAGCCTTTTGTAATACTTTTTTTAGAAATACTTAAATAATTATAAAATAATAAAAATAAATTAATTGTTATTAATTAAATAATATGATTTTTAATAAAAATAATAACAATTGCTTTAAAAAATATTCGAAATTGGAGAAATAATACATGAATCAAAAATATCTTATCGGAATAATTGCTGTGGCTATTATTGCAATTATTGGTGGAGCGATTCTCATGGGAGGATCTTCACATGAAAGAGCAGATAATGCACTCGTAGTTGCTGCTTATAGTCACGGTGGAGAACCAGAAGCTGGTTTTGACCCTATACTTGGGTGGAACTACTATGCTGAACCTTTAATCCAATCCACCTTGTTAAAAATGACAAGAGGCATGGAATATGAAAATGATTTGGCAACAAGTTGGGAAGCAAACGATAACTATACAGAATACATCGTAAACATCAGAGACGATGTTAAGTTTACTGATAACACAACCTTAGACGCTGAAGATGTAGCATTCACTTACAACGAAGCTAAAGCTAGTGGAGCAAGTTTAGATTTAAGCAGTATGAATAATGCAACTGCAGTGAATAAAACTACAGTTAAATTTGAATTAAACAAATCAGATTCAACATTTGTTGATAAATTTGCATACATTGGTATTGTACCATCTGATTCTTACAATAATGAAACTTATGGTTCACAACCTGTTGGATCAGGACCATATAAATTTGTACAATGGGATAAAGGCCAACAAGTAATCTTAGAGAAAAACCCTGATTACTATGGCAAACAACCTGAATTTGAAAAATTAACCATTCTCTTTGCACAGAATGAAGCTGCATTCAATGCTGCTAAAAATCACGAAGTAGATGTAGCTGCAGTACCATTAGCTTATGCTAACGAAACAGTTGATGGCTATGACATGTACCTTATGGACACCATTGACGTAAGAGGAATCTCATTACCAGTTCAAAACAACACTGGTGAAACCACACCAGAAGGAAACGCAATGGGTAATAACATTACTGCAGATAAAGCCATTAGAGATGCATTAAACTACGGTATTGACAGAACTGCAATATGTAATGGAGCATTGAATGGTATTGGAGTACCAAATTATGACGGTATTGCTCACTTATTGCCATGGGCAAATCCTGAAGCCTCTATTGATGATGGTGATGTTGATAAAGCTAAAGAAATCTTAAAAGAAGGTGGATGGGAAGACACTGACGGTGATGGAATCGTAGAGAAAAATGGTACAAAAGCATCCATTAATTTATATTATTCATCAAATGCCCCAGAAAGACAAGCAATTGCAGTAACCATTGCTGAACAAGCAAAAGAATTCGGTATTGAAGTAAATGCAACTGGTTCAAACTGGGACGAAATGGATGCAATTAAAAATACTGACCCAATCGTATGGGGATTCGGTTCAACCGATCCATCAACTATGTGGGGAGAATACTATAGTGACCAAGCAGGAATTGGATACAATAACCCTGCACTCATAAACAACAGTGCTATTGATGCCCACATTGACAATGCTATGAGCTCTGACCGTAACTCATCATACTCAGAATGGTCTGCAGTATCATGGGATGGCAGTACTGGTATTTCACCAAAAGGTGACGCAGCATGGTTATGGGTTGGAGAAATCAAATACGGATACTTCGTCGATAAAAGCTTAAATATCTCCAACAGTACTGAATTATTACAACCTCATGGTGGAGATATATTCGGTAACATCTTCGATTGGACACGTATTGCTTCAATTGAAAAATAACTTATCGACATATGAGTTAAATTATTCAATTTAACTCATCTCTTTTTCCCTTTTTATATAGGAGTTATCGCATGATAAAAAATGAAAAATTACTTAAATTTTTAGGAAAGAAAATTGTTAGATTTTTAATTTTGCTCATTTTTGTCATATTATTAAGTTTCTTATTAATCGATATGTCTCCAATTAATCCTGTGAAATCCTATATCGCCAATCTTGGTTCTGTTTCACCAGAAAAAATTGCTGCTTTAGAAGCATATTGGGGAGTTAACGAACCAATTACCACTAAAATGCTTAATTGGCTTGGAAATATACTGCATGGAGACTTTGGGACATCTTTAATATTCAGAATGCCAGTGATTAACGTTATTACAGAAAGATTTACCGCATCATTAATATTAATGTTAACTTCATGGATATTTTCAGGAGTTTTAGGATTTGCTTTAGGAGTCATCGCTGGCTTTAAAAAAGATACAATAATTGACAAAGCAATTAAAGTTTATTGTTACATTTTACAATCCGCACCTACATTTTGGATTGCTTTAATTATACTTATGGTATTTAGTGTATATCTAGGATGGTTCCCAACAGGATTGGGAGTTCCAATTGGAACATTAAGTGAAAATGTATCCATCTGGGAATGGCTAAACCGTTTAATATTGCCAATGATAACATTAAGTATTGTCGGAGTTGCATCCATTGCACTATACACAAGAGACAAACTAATTGAAATTATGAATAGTGACTACTTTTTGTTTGCTAAAGCAAGAGGCGAAAGTGGATGGGACTTAATTAAAAGACATGGTATAAGAAATATATTACTCCCTGCAGTCACATTACAATTTTTAGGTTTTTCCGAATTATTTGGTGGTGCAGTGCTAGTAGAACAAATTTTCACTTACCCAGGAATTGGACAGGCAGCTGTTTCAGCAGGCCTTAGAAGCGATGTGCCATTATTATTAGGAATTGTTATATTCAGTGCAATTTTCGTATATTGTGGAAATTTAATGGCAGATATAATTTATAACTTTGTAGACCCAAGAATTAAAGAAGGTGAAGATGATGGTTAATCCAAATAAAGCGAGCATATTATATCCTCTTTCAAAAATGAATTTAAGGACAAAAACATTATTAACCATTGCATTAACAGTGACCTTTTTAGCCATAATTGTGATTTCAAGTTTATTTATTAATTCTGGAGATATAACAACAAATTTCAGTATTATGAATAGTCCCCCATCTTTTGAACATCTATTTGGTACTGATTGGATGGGTAGAGATATGTTTAGTCGTACTCTAAAAGGATTAGGCTTAAGTGTTCAAATTGGTGCCGGAGCATCAATATTAAGTAGTTTAATAGCTATTGCATTATCATTTATTGGAAGTGTCAATAAACATTTAGATACTTTTATTGCATGGTTAGTGGATTTATTCTTATCCGTTCCACATATCTTATTAATCATATTAATATCAATAGCATTAGGTGGAGGGGCCTTCGGTGTAACAATGGGTGTTGCACTAACTCACTGGACTTCACTTACAAGAGTCTTAAGAGCAGAAATTAAGCAAATTCAAACTTCCGACTTTGTTAAACTATCTGAAAGATTTGGAAAATCAAAATTTTGGATAGCAAGAAAGCAAATCTTACCCCTAGTAATTACCCAAATTATTGTTGGAACAATTTTAATTTTCCCACATGCAATCATGCACGAGGCAAGTGTAACATTTTTAGGATTTGGATTGTCACCTCATGAGCCAGCAATTGGTATTATTTTATCCGAATCAATGAAATATCTTGCAACAGGTGATTGGTGGTTAGCATTGTTCCCAGGTTTAGCATTGCTAATAATTGTATTGTTATTTGATATTGCCGGAGAAAACATTAAGAAATTGCTTGATCCTACAAGTGCAAACGAATAAGGTGATAACATGGATAAATTATTAGATGTTGAAAACGTTTCTATTTCATTCATTCAATATACCCAAGGTTTAAATCAAAGAGACTTGAAAGTTATAACCGATTTAACTCTAGATATATCTGAAGGAGAAATATTAGCAGTATTAGGTTCAAGCGGTTCTGGAAAAAGCCTACTCGCACACGCAATATTCGGAATACTCCCGGAAAATGCAAATTTGAATGGTAAGATTAAATATAAAGGAAAGGAGTTATCACAAAAAGACAAAGAAGAAATCAGAGGAAGAGATATAGTACTCGTTCCACAATCAGTTAATTTCTTAGATCCTTTAATGAAAATATCCGACCAAGCAATCGGACATACAGAAACAGACGAAGAAAGAAAAGAAAAGAAAAGAAAACAAAGAGAAATCTTCGAACACTACAACCTCGGACCAGAAGTAGACGACATGTACCCATTCCAACTATCCGGAGGAATGGCAAGAAGAGTGCTTGTTTCAACTGCATTATTATCCAATCCAAAATTGGTTGTGGCTGACGAACCGACACCGGGACTAGATCAAAAAACAGTAGAAGAAACACTAAATCACTTCAAACACATGAAAGAAGATGGCATTGGAGTACTTTTGATTACACACGACATTCATGCTGCACTGGAAGTCGCAGACAGAATAGGAATATTCTATTCAGGATACGTGATTGAAATCGCACTCAAAGAAGACTTCACAGGCACCGGAGAAAACCTACTCCACCCATACACAAAAGCACTATACAAAGCACTACCCGCAAACGGATTCGAACTAACCAAAGGACACCAACCACTACACGGAGAAATACCAAACGGATGCCCATACTACGACAGATGCGAAATGAAGTTCGACAGATGTAAAGATGAGAGGCCCCAACTAATCGACCTAGGAAATAAAAAAGTCAGATGCTTTAAATATGAGGAAGGTGAATAACATGGAACTTATTGGATCAAATATTTCATTTAAATATCCTTCAGCTAAAAAATACATATTAAAAGATATTGACATATATCTGGACAACAAAAAAATAACCGGTTTAGTTGGAGACAGCGGAAGCGGTAAGTCTACACTGTGTAAAATTCTCTCCGGATATGTACAAAGATATGAAGGAAGAGTAACTTTAAACGGTGAAGAACTTCCTAAAAAGGAATTTTGCCCAGTACAGTTAATCTATCAACATCCAGAAAAAGTAATGAACCCTAAATGGAAAATGGCTGATGTATTAGGTGAATCCTGGGAAGTTCCTGATGACCTCTTAGAAGAGTTCGGAATTCAAAAATCTTGGCTTACAAGATTTCCCCAAGAACTGTCCGGAGGAGAACCCCAAAGATTTTCTGTTCTAAGAGCCATAAATCCTAAAACAAAATTCTTGATAGCAGATGAAATGACAACCATGCTTGATGCAATAACCCAAGTACAAATCATTGACTCCGTCTTAAAAATAGTAAAAGAAAGAAACATGGGATTTATGCTGGTAAGCCACGATATGGATTTGGTCAACACAATATGTGATGATATAATCTAC
>NZ_JBGVOG010000026.1:0-16947 GCF_045126245.1 Methanobrevibacter sp.
TCCTCACGCGATTCCATCCAGGATGTCCATTGGACAAGTGCTTGAGATGGTTGCAGGTAAAGCAGGATGTCTTGAAGGTGAAAGAGTTGATGCAACTCCATTCAACCAAGATTTGGAAGTTGAAATCAAACAGCAACTTCTCAATAACGGATTTGAATCCGCAGGATGCGAATCTTTATACAGCGGTGTAACCGGTGAAAGATTGGATGCAGAAATATTCGTAGGAGTGGCATATTACCAAAAATTACACCACATGACTACCGATAAGGTTTATGCTCGTTCCAGAGGTCCAGTACAAGTGCTCACACGTCAACCTACTGAAGGTAGGGCACGTGAAGGTGGTTTAAGATTTGGAGAAATGGAAAGGGACTGTCTTATTGCGCACGGTGCTGCATTAACCTTGAAAGAAAGACTTTTAGATGAGTCAGACAAATATGAAGCAATTGTCTGTGAAAATTGTGGTATGTTGGCTGTATTCGATAAAAATAAAAATAAGAAATACTGCCCGATTTGTGGAGATGTGGAAACATACCCAGTTGAAATTTCATATGCATTTAAATTATTATTAGACGAACTTAAGAGTTTATGTATTTTCCCTAAATTAGTTTTAGGAGACAAAGCATAATTAAATTGATATAAGGAGCCAACACATGAAAGGATTTATTAAAAAAATTAAACAAATAAATTTTGGGCTAATGTCTCCTGATGACATTCGTGAAATGTCTGTTGTCACTGTTGAAACTCCGGATACCTATGAGGATGATGGTTTTCCTATTGAAAAAGGTTTAATGGATCCTCGTTTAGGTGTTATTGACCCAAGTTTAGTTTGCAGAACTTGTGGTTTCAGAGGCGGGGACTGTCAAGGACATTTCGGAAGCATTGAACTTGCAAGACCTGTTATTCACATAGGTTTTGGTGATGTAATTCATAAAATTTTACGTTCAACTTGTAATAACTGCGGTCGTGTTCTCCTGCCTGAAGCAGAACTTGAGGAATACACCAAAAAAATCACAGAGGCAATGGAAAACAAAGAAAGCATTGCTGAACTCTTGAAAAAATTACAAGCGGATACCAAAAAAGTTGAAATGCCTGAGGCTAAACAAAATGAAATCGTCGATAAAATCATGAATGAAATCTATCCTGAAGAAAATGATGAATATGACGATGCCGATAGGGAAGATATATTATTAAACATCCTGGACCAGTTATATGCTGAAGCATATATGGAAAGGGAAGGAATTGAAGAAAAACCTCAATTCAAATATATTGATCCTAAATTACTTTGTCCTCATTGTAAGAAAAACAAATCATTAGATGACATTGAAGCAAGTTACGACATTCTCGAAGCTAAAAATTCCGATGAAATCAATAAGATTCGTGAAAAGGTAATTTCTGACACTGAAGGAGACCAAGAGAAAAAGATTCAAAAAATCGACAATAAAATCGAAAAAGACAATGAAAAAATAGATTTACTCAAAAATCCTATGGAATCCGATGATGATGAGGAAGTCGAAGAAAAATCTAGTGAAGAAATAAATGAGGAAATTCAAGCTTTACAAGATGAAATTGAAAAATTAAATGATGATAAGGCAAGTCTTTTAGCGGAATTTGAAGAAAAATTCGAAGAAAAGGTTCAAAAAGAATTCAAAAAACGTATTGAAGAATTCATTAAACAATACTTGCAGGATTTAGTTCAAGAACCTATTCTTTTAGACAAACCTGTTACTATCCGCCAAGGGGACTACAAATTAACCCCTTCCGAAGTAAGGGAAAGACTTGAGAATATCAGTGATGAAGATTCCTTCATTTTAGGAGTCAACCCTGAAGTTGCAAGACCTGAATGGTTAGTATTGACCGTACTTCCTGTTCCTCCTGTAACAGTAAGGCCTTCAATTACCTTGGATACCGGTGAAAGGTCTGAGGATGACTTAACTCACAAACTTGTGGATATCTTACGTATCAACCAACGTTTACTTGAAAACATGGAAGCGGGAGCTCCACAATTAATCGTAGAAGACTTATGGGAATTATTACAATACCACGTTACCACATACTTTGACAACGAAGCAAGTGGTGTGCCACCTGCAAGACACAGGTCAGGAAGACCACTCAAAACCTTAACTCAAAGGTTAAAAGGAAAAGAAGGAAGATTCAGGTCCAACCTTTCCGGTAAACGTGTAAACTTCTCAGCACGTACAGTAATCTCACCTGACCCTAACATCAGTATCAATGAGGTCGGTGTGCCTGAAATGATTGCAAAAGAAGTAACCGTACCTGTTTATGTAAATGAATGGAACATTGAAGAGATGAAAAAATACATCCAAAATGGGCCGGACATACACCCTGGTGCGAATTACGTAATCAGAACTGACGGCAGAAAAATCAGGGTACGTACTGAAGAAACTAAAGAGTTAATTCTCGAACAATTGGAACCAGGTTTCATTATTGAAAGACACTTGAAAGATGGGGATATGGTTTTATTCAATCGTCAACCATCCTTGCACAGAATGAGTATGATGGCACACGAAGTAAGGGTACTTCCTTACAAAACTTTCAGATTAAACTTATGTGTATGTCCACCATACAATGCAGATTTCGATGGAGACGAAATGAACATGCACGTGTTCCAAACTGACGAGTCCCGTGCAGAAGCAAAATCATTAATGCGTGTACAGGAACACATCTTATCTCCAAGGTTCGGAGGACCGATTATCGGTGCTATTCACGACCACATTTCAGGAGCATACCTTTTAACCAGAGACGGTGTGGAATTTTCCGAAGAGGATGCACTCCAGATTATCCGTAAATCTCACTTGAAAATCCCTGAATTCAAATCAGGCCAATGGATTTTAAAATATAATCCTGATTATAGTGAGGAATCATTTATATACAAGGATAAAGGTGAAAAATGGACCGGTAAAGAATTGTTCTCTTTATTATTACCTAATGACTTAAACTTATCCTATAGTGCTGAGATTTCTAAATGTCCTGCAGTTTTCCCTATTGAAGATGCTACCGTTGTAATCAAAAACGGTATCTTGACTCAAGGGGTAATTGATGAATCCGCTTACGGTTCATTCTCAGGTAAAATCTTAGATAAAATTGTTAAAGAATATGGTCCTGGAAGAGCTAAAGAATTCTTAGACAGATCAACTGACTTAGCTATCTGCGGAATCATGAAAACAGGAATTACAACTTCTTTAAACGATGAAGAAATTCCTTCAGAAGCTCAAGACCGTATTAACGAGCACTTAGATAATAAAATGGCTGAAGTAGACAAACTTGTAGAATCTTATGAAGAAGGTTACCTCCAAGCTTTACCTGGTAGAAGTTTAGAAGAGACTTTAGAGATGAAAATCATGCAGGTTCTTGGGGAAGCTAGGGACATGTCCGGTCAGATTGCAGAAAACTACCTTACCATGGGTAAACAATCTGATGATGATTCGTATGAGCATGTAATGGCTGTTGAAAACCACTCTGTAGTAATGGCACGTACTGGTGCAAGGGCATCCATGTTGAACCTTACTCAGATTACTGCTTGTGTAGGACAACAAGCGGTTAGGGGTGGACGTATCGAAAGAGGATACTTGAACAGAACCTTACCTCACTTCAAGAAAGGTGAGTTAGGGGCTAAAGCTAAAGGATTTGTACACTCAAGTTACAAATCAGGTCTTGACCCAATTGAATTCTTCTTCCACGCAATGGGGGGAAGAGAAGGTCTTGTAGATACCGCGATTCGTACAGCACAATCCGGTTACATGCAGAGAAGACTCGTAAATGCTCTTCAAGATTTACAAGTTAAACCATCCGGACTTGTTACCGACAACCAAGGTAACGTTATCCAAACCATGTTTGGTGAAGATGGTGTCGACCCAGCAAAATCTGACTTTGGTAAACCAGCTGATTTAAACAAACTTATTGATGAGATCAGAATGGGAAGTGGAGTAGAAGGTAAGTAGGTGTAACTATGGATGATGTTATAATTAAAATAAATGAAATGATTGCAGAAATTAACGAAACCGATGGTCTTGACATTGAGTTTCCAGATAGTTATATCGAAGATTTAGCCAAAGCTTGCATTAAAAATGATTTAACTGATGATGAATTGAGACAACTTATTATCAAACTTAAACAGGCCTATGACCGAGCTCACGTTGAAGCTGGAGAGGCTGTTGGAACAGTAGCTGCTCAATCTGTAGGTGAACCTGGTACACAGATGACTATGCGTACTTTTCACTATGCAGGGGTAACTGAGTTAAACGTAACATTAGGTCTTCCAAGACTTATTGAGATTGTTGATGCAAGAAAGGAGATTGCTACTCCAACAATGGATATTTATTTTGATGAAGAAAGACGTGATGATGAAGAGTTTGTTAGGACTTTAGCCAATAAAATCGGTAAAAGTACAATCAACGACATTCTTTCTGATTTCAATTTAAATTATGGTACAATGGAAGTCGAGGCAACTTTAGACAACAAAAAGATTGAGGAAAAAAGACTCAATCGTGAAGAAATCAATGCTATTGTTGAAAAGACTTTCAAGAAAGCTGTTATTAATAATGATGAAATTATTATTCCATCAGGAAAAACAGATTCCAAATCTGAACCTAAATTTGAAATTAGGGAACTTCGTCTGTTAGCGGATAAAGTTCGTGATTTGCAGATTAGTGGTATCAAAGGTATCGGAAAAGTAATTATCCGTCGTGATGACGAATGGATTATCCATACCGAAGGATCAAACCTTAAGGAAATCCTTGACATGGAAGGTATCGACCATGTGAGAACTACCACCAACAATATTCACGAAATCGGCGAAGTTTTGGGAATCGAAGCAGCTCGTCAATCTATTATTAACGAAGCTCAAAATACTCTCTCAGAACAAGGTCTTAGTGTAGATGTAAGACATATTATGTTAGTTGCGGATATTATGACTTCCGAAGGTGTTGTTAAATCCATTGGAAGACATGGTATTAGTGGTGAAAAATCAAGTGTTTTAGCTCGTGCAGCTTTTGAAGAAACTGGTAAACATTTACTTCGCGCAAGTATTCGTGGAGAAGTGGATGATTTAACAGGTATCATCGAAAATATTATTATTGGACAACCAATACCTCTTGGTACCGGTTCTGTCGGTGTCAAAATGGATTATAAAAATGAATAGGAGGCTAGATGATGGACGTAGATAGAGGAATCAGGGTAGCTGTTGACACTGGTGATGTGACTTTAGGCTCTGAAAAATCAATTCAATCTTTAAAATTAGGAAAAGGCCAACTTGTAGTTGTTGCTGCTAACGCTCCTAAAGAAATTCTTGAAGATGTTGAATATTATGCAAATCTTTCCGAAATTCCATTTCATGTATATGATGGAACTAGTGTAGATTTGGGTTCTGTTTGTGGTAAACCTTTCACTGTTGCTACATTAATCATAAACGATCCAGGAGATTCTACTATATTAGACGATTTGAGGTAGATTTAAGTGTCTATTAAACTTAGTGCAAATGAGATTAGATACATAGCTCTTTTCGAAAGTATGACTGGGGCAATGGTTAAAGATTGCATTATCGATGATGAACATGGAAAAGTCACTTTCGTTGTAAAGAATGGTGACATGGGACTTGCGATAGGTAAAGGCGGAAGTTCAGTATCTAAAGTTCAAAGAGCAGTAGATAAAGGTGTTGAGATTATTGAATTAGATGATGATCCAATACAGTTCATTAAGAATGTATTATCTCCTGCTAAAGTACAATCTGTTAAAATTAGTCAAAAGCAGTCCGGTAAAAAAATAGCTACTGTAACAGCTGATAATACTAACAAGCGTATAGCTATCGGTAAAAACGGAATCAATATTGAAAGAGCTAAATTGTTAGCGAATAGACAACATAATATCGACAATATTATTTTAAAATAGCTTTCAAGCTATTTTATTTTAATTTCTTTTTTTAAAAACTTTTTAAATATATTTTTTTTTTAATTTCACGATTATTTTTTTGTTGCATTTAAATTAATATCTGTTCAATTTAAATGATTTTTAAGCAGATGGCATTGTTTATTTTCATTGGTTGATTAAAATAACAATAACTAATAACATCATGATAAGTTATTTTGATTTAGCGGTATATGCTCATTAGTCTTTTTAAGTGTTATGATAAAAAAGGCATAAAAAAAGTATAAAAAAATATTTCAATGAAAAAAGGAATATCTAAAGTTCCTTTTTACATAAAAATATTCTGTTGCGTCCGGTTCTGTAAAATTTACGTTCGATGTCAGTGGCTACGACGTCCCCTTCATCGAATGCAGTAACTTTAAAACCAACTGATTCCAATCTATCTTTAAAATCTATTCCGTAACGTCTTAAATGGTTGGCTTGACCGTAATGTTTTATTCTTAATTCAGGAGTATTGTATTCCTCTTTTTCTATTGTTTTCTTAAGTGAAAATCTAAGTGGTACTAGAAGCACGCAACTGCCGCCATATTTTAAAACTCTATAAAGCTCTTTCATTGCCTTGATGTCATCTGGAACGTGTTCCAATACGTGGGATGCATAAATTATATCAAATTTGTCGTCTGGAAATGGGATATCTTGCATATCAACAGCTTTTCTGATTTTGATGTTTCGTCTTTCATAGGATTCAGGTTCAAGGTCTACCGGGTAATAGTCAACATTATCAAATTTGCTGAAATATTTATAAAAAGCGGGTTCTGGCGCAAAATGCATAACGCTCATGTTTTTGGTTTCAAGTTGCTTATTGAACATTTTTTGGAAGAATAACCAAACCATCCTATGTCTTTCTACAGATCTGCAGTGAGTGCATCTGACATTTTTCCTTTCAGGTTTACCGAAGGATATGAATTCACTGATGTTTCCGCATATTGGACAAAAATTTTTGTTTGAATCAAGATATTGATTCATCATCATGAATTTTACTAAATCAACATTGTTTTTCAATTCTTCAAGTTCTTCTTCTAGGATATCCAATCTTTCTTCTTCAGACCACATGTTATCACTTTTGATAAAATTTGTTTTTTTTTCCTGTTAATAAATTAAGAATAACTCTTATTAATTAATGTATGGTTTTTATTTATTATAAGTTTAATCCTATCATGGTTTAGTTCAAGTTGTATTTTGTTCACTTAATTGTAGGGGGTTTATTTAGTAAAATAATAAATTTTAACGGGAATTGTATATCCATAATCGGTATTTCAATAAATTATTTATAAAGAAACTTATTAAATATTATATTGGATGATACAATGAAAGGGATTGTAAAGTATATTATTGAAACAGATTATGATAATTTGGTCGAATCTTTAAAAGAAGTGGAATACGGAGTAAAAGTTGGTTTAATTGTTAATTATAATGATACAAAATACGAATTTCTATTAAACATCAAAGAAAACTCAGAAGAGTGTATATGTTTAAGTTCAAGTGTTATAACTCCTGAAAGAAGGGAAAGATTCCATTTAAGACCGGTATTTCATAGATTAAGTTGGGAATTTGACCAAAGTGCCATATTTTACAATGACCCTACACGATATGCCGGATCTACTGATGAGATTGTAAACGATCCTCGTGGCGGATGGGGAGTAGGCAAATTTGATGACTACTTTTTAAGGAATATCAAAGACATGGTTATTAAAATCGTTGACTATTATGGTATTGCCCATAAAAACATTCTGTTTTATGGAAGCAGTATGGGCGGTTTCAAATCATTGATGCTGGGAACCATGGTAAGAGATTCAATGGTTTTGGCAGACCTTCCTCAGTTAAACCTTCTGAATTACCGTACTTTTGTAGAAAATGTTATTGACACGATTTATAAGGATTACTCTAAGGAAGAGCTGGAAACAATTAATTATAGATTTTCTGTTATCGACATGATGAAAAAAGAAAATTATGTCCCAGATGCATTCATAAACATCAGTTGTCGTCCTTATGATATAAAATCACAGTACAGTTGGTTTATTAATCAGTTGAATGAGCTTGTTGATATTGAAGATAATGACAATAATATTCAACTTCAGGTTAGACCAATACCAGGCCATTATCCGATGAGCAACGAGCTTTCAATGGAATATATTAATAGAAGATTCGCACAAAGAAAATTACAAACTGAAAAATAGGGGTGTTAAGCTATGGGTGACGAAAATTCAAAATCATTTAGTAATGAAGATGTTATTAATGCAATTGAAGAAAACAAAAAATTAATTTCAAAGTTAAACAGAAAAGTTAGGCTATTGGATACAAAAACAAGAAATCAGGATAGAATTTTAGAGTCTTATAAAAATTTATTTACTTATTTGTATGTTCATCATGACATTAAACCTAAAGGCACCCTAAAAGATATGCAGGATTTATGTTTGGAACTCCTTAGATTTATGGACAATGTATGTAAAAAATATAATATTGATTATTGGCTCGATTTCGGTACTCTTTTAGGTTCCGTTAGACATGAAGGATTCATACCTTGGGATGATGATGTTGATGTGGGAATTCTAAAGAAAGATTTCGACAAATTTTTAAAAGTCTTTAAAAAAGAGGTTGAGGATAATGGACTGGATGAATTCATCACTATTCTCGAAAAGAAAAAATATGATAATTCAGTCACCGGTTTTGTCCAAATATTATATTTCAAGAGTCCTTTAGTAAATAACATGTTGGCGGGTATTGATTTATTGCCATATGAATATCTAAAAGATGATGAAAACCTTCCTATTGAGGAATTAAAGGCTAAGATTTCCAATAAGATTATAGAAATGCGTGACGAATTCATAGAAAAGGAATACTTTAAAAAATATCCTGAAGAAGCTCATAGAAAATTCAATGAAAATCTTAATGTTGTAGACCATGAAGCGGAATATATTATTGCATCAGCAGTAAACCTAAATCCTAGAATCATTAAACTTTATAAGACAAAAGATTTCTTCCCACTGCAAAAAGTGAAATTCGAACAGTATTATTTCCCATCCGTTAATCACGATAAGGATTATCTGAAAGCTGTCTTTGGTGATGATTATATGGAACTTCCAAAAATCGTATCTTTCCATACCAGAATGCAGACAGTAATGAAAAAGGATGTGGATGACTTACATGAGCTGTATCGTGGAGAAATTTTGAGATTAAGAAAAATTAATGAAAAATGGATGTAATTTAATAAGATATTTCAATATCTTATTTCTTTTTTTATTTTATTTCGCTAAATTAATTATTCAGATTTTAATTTCCCTTAATTTAGCATTGATTTCTTATTTTTTTAAAATTTTTAATATTCTTATTTTGCCCAAAAGTAGCATAATATTCCTTTTTATTCGAATTAATGCTCTATAAATTTAATATTAAATTGCATCAATAAAAATATTGCAATTTATTAATTGAAATAAATATTTATATATTTTATATTGCAAATATTTACATAATGGAGGTTTTAATTTGGATGCAATTATTTTAGCTGCGGGAATGGGTAAACGATTAAAAGAATTAACCAAGTCCGTAACAAAATGTATGATAGAAGTAAATGGGGTTACATTGGTAGAACGAATGCTGACCCAATTGGATAGTCTTAATTTGGATAGGATAATTATTGTAACCGGATATAAAGAGGATATTCTAAAAGAATTCATTTCCAAATTTGATATTAAAACACCAATCAAATTTATTTCTAATAGTATCTATGATAAGACAAATAACATTTATTCACTTTATTTGGCCAGGGAACACCTGATAGAAAATGACACTTTGATTTTGGAGTCTGATTTGATTTTTGATGATGGAATTTTGGAAGATCTGATTTCAGATGAATGTTCTAATTTGGCATTGGTTGCAAAATATGAGAGTTGGATGGACGGAACTGTTGTAACAATCGATGATGATGATTATATAGTTGATTTCTTAAATAAAGAGGAGTTCTCTTTTGAAGAGATAGCTAATTATTATAAGACAGTCAACATTTATAAATTTTCTAAAGATTTCTCTAAAGATTATTATGTGCCTTTTTTAGAGGCTTACATCAAATCATTAGGTGAAAATGAATATTATGAGCAAGTTCTTAAAGTAATTACAAATTTAAACGAAAATCTGATTAAAGTAAAAAAATTGAATCATGAGCACTGGTATGAAATTGATGATGTTCAGGATTTAAACATTGCGGAATCAATATTTTCAGAACCTAATTTGAAGTTAAAAAAATTCGAATCAAGATACGGAGGTTATTGGAGATATCCGCAAATAATCGATTTTTGTTATTTGGTCAACCCTTATTATCCTCCAAAAACTTTAGTTGATGAGATTAAATCAAATTTTGATGTATTGTTAAGACATTATCCCTCAGGATTGGACATAAACACATTACTCGCATCCAAATATTTCAATGTCCATCAAGATCATATTGTTGTTGGAAACGGCGCATCAGAATTGATTAAATCATTAATGGAGAATACATTCGGAGATAAAAGATTGGGTGTTATCATCCCTACTTTTGAAGAATACTCCAATAGGAAATCTGAAGAGGACCTTGTCAGATTCATTCCTCAAAATGATAATTTCGAATATGATTACGATGATCTTATTGAGTTTTTTGGCGATAAGGACATCGATGTTCTTTTATTGATTAATCCTGATAATCCTTCAGGAAATTATATTTGCAAAGAAAACTCACTTAAATTGGCAAAATGGTGTCAGGATCAAGGAATCACATTGATTCTAGATGAATCTTTCATTGATTTTGCCACTGAGGAAAATTCCACATTCTTTTCAGAGCAAATATTGGCCCAATATCCTAATTTGATATTGATGAAGAGTATTTCTAAATCATTTGGAGTTCCAGGATTAAGATTAGGTGTTCTGGCAAGCAGTGATTCAGAATTAATGCAGACCATCAAATCAGATGTTTCAATATGGAATATCAATTCCTTTGCGGAATTTTACTTGCAGATATTTGAGAAATATCAGGATGATTTCGATAAGGGGATTAAAAAGTATCAGGAAGTGCGGGACAAGTTTACAAATGACTTAAACTCAATAGAAAATGTCAGGGCAATTCCTTCACAGGCTAACTACGTGATGTGTGAAATATTGGGTGATATTGACAGTAGAAAGTTAGCTGAAATATTGTTAAATGATTATAACTTGATTATTAAAGATTTATCAAATAAAAAAGGATGTGCTGGCAAGTCATATATTCGCCTTGCCGTTAGAGATGAAACTGATAATGGCATTCTGGTTGAAGCCATGAAAGATGTTTTGGAAGATAAATGAATTTATTTTGCAGTAGGATGATATTATGTTTAAAAAAGTGGAAAAAGAAAATGAACGCCTGATTGAAGACTACATTGGTGATGACTACAATAAATGTTTATATCTTTATTTGGATTTGATGAAATATGGAGTAACAAATGAAAATGTTAAATCATGGCTGGATTTTAAAGATGATGAAATTACTTCAGTAGTTTTAAAATATTATTCCGGAATGCACATATTTTCAAAAAATAAGAACTGTGATTATGACAATATTATAAATCTAATTGCAGAGGAAAATCCATCAATCATTTGCGCAGAAAAGTTCCTGATTGAGAATTTGTTTAAATTACTGGATAGTGAAGAATATAATGCAACTTATGGAAGCGTCAGAGCTTTGAATGAGTATTATGAATGTGACAATAGCTCTGTGGAACGTGCAACAGAAAGTGACTATGATGAAATTTCAAGATTGGTTCTAACAGACTCTGCATTTGGAAATTATTACACATTCGAGGAGTTAAAAGAGCAAATCGCAGAACAAAATGAAAATAATTACGGTAGGAATTTTATCATTAGGGAGAATGGTAAAATCATATCCCACGCCGCAACATGTGCTGAAGGTGACAAAATAGCGGTCATATCTCATATTATAACAGATGAAAGCTGCAGAAATCAAGGTTTAGGCACTAAAGTATGCAGTAAGCTATGTAATGAAGTCATTTCTGAAGGCAAAACTATATTTTTAACTAATTATACTAATGAATCAACTGCATTATATGATAAATTAGGTTTCAAACCCTCCTGTGAAATAGGAAAGTTGTATAAAAAATAAATTGGAATAGTTCATAGTTTGTTGTTGATGGGTGAAATAATGGAGGATTATTTTTTTGTCATTGATTCTGATAATCTTGGTTATGTAAATACAAGATTATATGGTTATGGCTTAGATAATGATGGTCTGATTTTAGAAAGTAAAAAGAATTACGATAGGTTATCTGGCATTGGTGCTTATGTCTTCGTCAATGTCGAAAATGATTTTGTTTCATTGCATCAGGATTATTTGGGATCCTTCGGGATATATGTTTATGCAAATGATGATTATTTTGCTGTATCCAATTCCTTTTTAAAACTGGTGGAGCATCTCCGTGACAAGCATGAAAGAATCACATTTGATAAGGACTATGCGAATTATTATTTGCTTCAAACATTATGCTCAAGCCTATGTACACCAACTCTGGTTAAAGAAATAAAAATGATTCCAAGTGATGTTGAAGTAGTAATAGATAAGAATGCCCCGCAAATTTTATTTAAAGATTCTGGCATGAAAGAACATCATGTTCCACTCATTTCAAAGGAAGCGCTGGACATTTTGGATTCTTGGTTTTTAAAATGGGTTGAAATCATAAGAGGTTTGCGTAAAAATTCCAATAACTTAATTTTTGACCTCAGTGGGGGATTCGATACAAGAGTTGTTGCAGCAATTTGGCTAAATGCAAAAATTGACTTAACTAAAGTTAGGGTAAGCTCCAATACTGCCGAAAGAAGAAATGAAGATTTAATAATAGCTGGCAAAATTGCCGACAGGTTCGGCTTCGAATTAAACAAAACTTTGGAATATAATTTCATACCTATATCTTATGATAATTCTGTTGCCCGTTGCATGTATGCAAAATCAGGCTTCGAAAAGCAGGCCACATTAAGAAAAACAATTCCTGTTGAACCAATGTTTAGGATATGTGGTCACGGCGGAGAATTAATCAAGGGTAATACAAATCCTATTTTCAGTTTAAATAGGGATGATTACAAAAAATCCCTTTCTCGAGCAGGATACAAATTTAATCCAACATTTTTCAAATCTTGTGAAGTGTTGGTGGACGATGAGTTTGAAATATTGTCCAGAAAATATGATGAGGATTATCTTTATGAAAATTTCGCTTCATTGCTTTTCAGGTATGGTAGGGCCCGCCATCATTTCGGAAAGAATATTGTTGAAAGTTTATTGTTTAATGAAATGGATATCACACCTTTATCCGACCCAATTTTGCAAAAAATAGATAAAAGTGGGGTCGGTGATAAGAAGATATTGATTGCCTTGATTTTTAAACGTTATTGTCCGGAATTGCTGGATATTGAATTTGAAGGTGGCAGAGAAATTAGTTCAGATACCCTTGAAGTTGCCGATGAGATTAACAGGATATCTCCATTCGAAATGCCGGAATATGATTTTATTGAAGGTCCTGAAATCGAAGAGGTTAGACCTGCAAAAAAAATTAGTTTCACATCCAATTTAGATAAATTTAAAAGAGTTTTTGATTCAAAGGAATTTGAAAATGATTTTTCAAAATATTTCCCAAGCGAAATATACTATAAAATCAAACTTGGTTTATATCCGAATCATAGAGTCAACATAAGGGATATTATTTCAGCAGTTCAGATTATGAATGTAGTTCAAGATGTCAATATGGCCAATGATTTTGTAAAACCAAATTTTATGGATTGGATGAACAAGTATTCAATTTCAGATTCGGATAATTCTTTAAAAACTTATTCATCTTATCTTTTAGATAAATTTAACAGAATCAGAGTTGATATTAAAAATTTAGGTGGTGAAGATAGTTCTGTTGTGGTTTTAGAAAGTTCTGATGACGAATTAAGGTCAAACCATCCAAAATGGACTCGGGGTTATTCAAGAAAGGAACTTGTGTTATACAGTTCAAAATCATCACTTGATTTAAAATTGAGGGTTATAAAAGACGGATCCTTAAGAATCAAATTAAGATCTATAAATTATAAGGATAAAAATGGAAATCCTGTCCCGATTTACATAGATTACACAAAATTTGAAATTGATGGGAAAAATATTTTTAATGATAATAAATTGATTTCACTTAGAAATCCGTTTTCCTATAAAATGGATGTGAAAGATTCTCAAATTGTTAATATTCATATTGAATGGTTGCCTTTTAGTGAAGATAGTGATTATTCAAACAATGAGTTGGAAACCCTTAAACAGGAAAATGCAGAATTAAAAAGACAGTTGGATGAACTTAAAAATGCAAATAATGATGATTGCATGCCAGTTTATTGATGGATTTTTTATTTTTCAATATTCTGGTTAAGTTTCATTTATTTTATTTAATTTCCATTTTAATCCAATATTTTTTAAAAATAGTTTCAGATTATTGTTTTTGTGTTGTATGTTCATAATTATAAAAATTGGAACTGGTTTTTTAATTAAATGTTCTTGATTTTAAATCTGAAAGCAATTTTGTATACAAAGTTTTATATGCATATTATTTACAAATATAATATTGTTATAACAATATTTATATCGTTTATAAGGATATCAGTATTTTTTTTATTTAATAAGAGGTTATTTAATGGTTGAGATTTCAGTTGTTGTTCCGGTTTATAATGTTGAAGAGTTTTTAGGGGAATGTTTGGATAGTATTGTAAATCAAACATTCAAGGATATTGAAATTATTTGTGTCAATGATGGGTCACCCGATAACTCTCTGGAAATATTAAAGGAATACGCAGCTCGAGATGACCGTTTCATTGTAATTGACCAGGAAAATGGAGGCCATGCTGTTGCTTCCAATCGTGGAATCGATATTGCAAAAGGAAAATATTTATTTTTAATGGATTCCGACGATATTCTGGATTTGAATGCATTTGAGCATACTTATAAGGTTGCTGAAGAAAGAAATGTTGATTTTGTTATTTTTCAAGCGATTAACTATTACATGGATAAAAACGAACTTGTTGAGGCTGAAAATTACAGTATGAATGCCCTGGCCGATTTTGTCGGAGACCGCGTATTTAACTGGAGAGAAGTTAAGGATTTCGCATTTAAGATTACAGTAACTCCTTGGAGTAAACTCTACAACAGGGAATTCATCATGAAGAACAATATCAGATTCCCTGAAGGTTACGTTTTTGATGATAATGTATTTTTCTTTGATGTCTTCTTCGCTGCTGAACGAATGACATTTCTCAGAGAACACTTATTTAAGAGAAGATGGTATTCATCCTCTTCAACCACTTCCGGCGGTGTGAAATTCATGGATTATATCCCTATTTGTGGTTTGATTTGGGATGTGTTTACCAAATACGGTGTTTTTGAGGAATTCAAGGAAAAGTTGTTCGATAAGAAAATAGGAACTATTCATCACTGGTATAAGGGTATCAAGGAAGAGTTCAAGCAGGAATACTTTGATAGGATGAAAGCAGATTATGTTGAGCTTGCTGATGATGAAGAGTTTTTCGAAGATTTTATCAATTCATTAACTGACCATCAAAAGATGGTTTTTGATTCAGTGCTTGAATCTGAAGTTTATACGGAATTTGATTTGAAATTGCAGCAAAAGAAATTAATTCATAGGAATAATGAATTAAAAGCAGCAGTACTTGAAGAACAACGTAAAAATGGACAATTTAGAAAAAAACGTTATGGCACCAAAAATAAAATTGAAAGCTTAAAAGCAGAAAATGAAAAAATGATTTTGGCAAATGAGCAATTAACCAATAAAATTAATAATTTATCATAGAGGATACCATGTTTAAAGTTTCTGTTATTATTCCCGTTTATAATGCTGAAGAATACTTGGAGGAGTCTTTAGATTCTGTTTTCAATCAGACTCTTGACGACATTGAGATAATATGTGTGGATGACGGATCTACTGACAATTCCTGGAAAATGCTAAATGATTTTGCAGACACTCACAAAAACATGAAGATTTTCCATCAGGAAAATAATGGTGGGGGCGCTGCAAGGAATTACGCTTTGGATTATGTTGAAGGAAAATACATTTATTTCATGGATGCTGATGACATATTGGATTTAAATGCCTTAAAAGAGTGCTATGAAATATCTGAAGAAAAAAATCTTGATTTTTTAATATTTAAAGCAATCAATTATGATGAGGATACTGATTCCTATTATGATACTCCTATTTACTTGATGGATGAATTACATGAATTCGTTGGAGATAAGGTATTTTCCTTTGATGATTTGGGCGATTACATTTTTAAAATAAATGTCACTCCATGGTCCAAATTTTATAACAGTGAATTTGTACGCGCTACAGGATCCAAATTTGCAGAAGGACTTATATTCCACGACAATATATTCTATTGGGGAATTATTTTCCACGCAAAAAGAATTCAGTTCTATGATAAGGTTTTATACACCAGAAGACGACATTCCAAATCATCAACTGGGGCTGGCGACCAACGTTTTGTAAGTACTCTTGCAATAAATAACCTGATTATTCAAAGATTCATAGAAAACAATCATCTTGAAGAATATAAGAAGAGAATATATAACAGAAAAATCAATCTGGCATTTATGAGATATAAGGAAGTTCATGACCAGTATAAAGAGTATTTTTACGAAAAAATGAAAGAGGATTTTTCTAAACTGATAGGCCATGAACAGTATGATGACTGTATGAAGAACTTATTCATATTCAATAGAAATCGTTTTGAAAGTGTGGTTTATTCTAATAATTTTGAAGAATTTAAGATATTAGTGAGGAATGCAACATTAAGGAAAGAAAACAGCGCATTAAATGCAAAAATCAAAAAGGCTGAAAAACTAGATGCGCCTCTTAATAATCTCAAGACATGGAAACTAATTTCTGGTTAAAAAAAATTAAATAATGTAGTTTGTGATATCATGGTTAAAATTTCAATCATTATTCCAGTATATAATTC
>NZ_JBGVOG010000027.1:0-6950 GCF_045126245.1 Methanobrevibacter sp.
AGCATGCTTGTGGAATCAGTCACACTAAAAGATACAAAAACAGGGAAATTAACCGAAATTCCGGCAAACGGAGTCTTCATAAGCGTCGGATACAATCCCCACACAGAGCTTGCAGAAAAATTGGGAGTGACTTTGGATCAAACAGGCCACATTATCGTTGATAAAGAACAAAAAACCAACATAGATTATGTTTACGCAATTGGTGATGTGTGCGTTGGTTTAAAACAGTGGGTTGTAGCATGTGGTGAAGGTGCAGTGGCTGCAACTTCAGCATATACCGACATTAAGCAAAAGAATCAGTAGTGTTCCTGCAGGTACATGTAAATGAAAAATGCAATTAACAACACTACAATGACCGGCAAAAGCCACATGAACAATTTAAGCAATATCACTGCTACAAAAATTGCAATTATTATAAATATCAAATCTCTAATTTCCATGTAATTCAAATTTATTTAAGGTAATATATAAACTTTAAGAGAAATCTTAAAACTTATTTTTTTCATTCTTTAAAATTTTGTCCCAATCCATAGTTAAATATAATATATAAAAAAACTAAAAATAATATTATTATATTTTAATGGAGCATAAAATGACAATTCTAGTTATAAACAATAAAGGACAATACAACCATAGAATTCAAAGGAGTTTGCAGTATCTCAAAATTCCCTCTGAATTGGTTGACAATACATTGTCCATTGAAGAAATTGAAGCTAAAAATCCGATTGGACTGATATTGGGCGGAGGACCTTCCATTGAAGGTGCTGGAAACAGTGAAGAATACATCAAACACTTTGATATTCCGATTTTGGGAATTTGCCTTGGACATCAACTGATTGCAAAGGCATACGGCGGTGAAGTTACTACCTCCGAAACCGAAAGTTATGCTCAAGTTAAAATAAACATTAATAATGATGAAAACTTATTTGACCAACTGGCTCCGGAAATGGATGTTTGGTCTTCACATAAGGACGAGGTTAAAACTATCCCTGATGATTTTGAAATACTCGCCAGTTCAAACTTATGTGACGTTGAATCCTTTAAGCATAATGATAAGGATGTTTATGGAATCCAATTCCATCCCGAAGTGCATCATACCCCTAAAGGATCAATAATTTTTGAAAACTTTTATAAAATCTGTCAAGAAAGGTGTAATAATGATTGATAATCCACAAGACTTAGCAACAAAAGCGCAAGACAATAAAGCTGGTTTGAAAAGAAAATATATCAACATCCCTATCGGTGATGAAGAATATGGATTTAGAATATCCGGAATTGGAGCTAAATCCGTTAAATTGGAAAAATTTGTTAAATATGAAGATATCTTTGAAGCCATTGAATCCGGCAATGACAATGGTCTTGAAGCAATGATTAAACAGATTATTGAAGATTACGACGAAGCTGATGAAAATGAGGAATAAAATGTTAGGTCCTAAAGAATTTATTGAAGATGCAATCCAAAAGATAAAAGACCAAATTGGTGATGAAAAAGCAATTATCGCATTATCAGGTGGGGTGGACAGTTCAGTATGTTCAGTTCTTGTTCAGGAAGCCATCGGAGATAATTTGACTGCTGTTTTTGTAGACCACGGTCTTTTAAGAGAAGGTGAAGTTGAACAAGTAACCAACACTTTTAAAGACAGATTGAATTTCAAGTTTGTTGACGCCTCCGATGAGTTCATGGATGCCCTTGCAGGCGTTGAAGATCCTGAAGAAAAAAGAAAAATCATTGGAAAAGTGTTCATTGACGTTTTTGAAAGAGAAGCTGAAAAGTCCGATGCAAAATTCTTGGTACAGGGTACCATCGCACCG
Source organism: Methanobrevibacter sp. (assembly GCF_045126245.1). Taxonomy (GTDB): domain Archaea; phylum Methanobacteriota; class Methanobacteria; order Methanobacteriales; family Methanobacteriaceae; genus Methanocatella. The sequence continues at coordinate 1,813 of NZ_JBGVOG010000027.1, forward strand.
GATTGGATTGAAACCAAAGGTGAAATCAAATCCCACCACAACCTTGCTCTTCCGAACGGAATGGAACTGGAACTCTGCGAACCTATCCGCGACCTGTACAAGGATGAAGTAAGAGAAATAGGTGACGAACTGGGACTTCCAAAAACAACCGTCTACAGACAACCTTTCCCAGGGCCTGGACTTGGGGTGCGTGTCGTTGGTGATTTAACAAGAGAAAACGTTGAAATTTGTAGAAAAGCTAACAAAATCGTTTGCGATGAAGTTGAAAAGGCAGAACTTGATGAGGAAGTATGGCAATACTTTGCTGTTCTAACCGATACCAAAGTTACAGGTGTTAAAGGAGACCAAAGGGACTTCGGATACTTGGTTGTTGTTAGAATCGTCAACTCAATCGATGCAATGACCGCATCAGTTGCTGAACTTCCATGGGAAGTAGTGCAAACCATTTCAAAAAGAATCACTTCCGAAATTTCCGAAGTGACACACGTTGCTTTATCCATCAGTGATAAGCCACCTGCAACCATCGAATTCTGTTAAATACTATTCTAACCAATAGTATTTACTTTTACTTTTTTTAGAAAATTATGAAAACCACAAAAAATGCATATCTTGCCAAGCTGACAGAACAAATCCAGATGAAGTCTGTTAAAGTTGGAAAAAATCTTGAAGGAACCACACCACCATCAGTTTTCATCGGACGCTGGTCCTATCCCAAGGTTTATGCCGGACCCATGATGAGCTCACAGATGGGAGATACACACATCATGGACTCTCCTGAAGACTGGATTGGCCAAAACAAGACCCAGGAAGAAATCATCAACTATAGGATGAATCTTGTACGGGGTAAGCAACTGATCAGAATTGATGATTTGGAAAACCCCTTCGTTGAAAAGCTGCAGGACATATCCCTTGCATCAAAATCAATCGACAGCGAAGCCACATTCGGGCGCAGGCCAACAGGGTCAATGCTTACAGAGGACAGCACCCCCCACGGTCCCAGTGCAGTCATTGAAAAGTTCGACATCGATGCGGTAAGATGGGACAGGCAGCTTGAAAAGACATTCTATGATACTGACTTGAAGGCAGTTGATGCGGTTGTCAACCTGCACAACAAGGAAGTTCCGTTCTCAGCGATGCAGAAGGCATTTTCAGTGGGTGCAATCGGAACAAAAAACAAAAGGAAACTGGTTCCAACACGCTGGTCAATTACCGCATGCGATTCGACACTGGCAGACGAATTCCTAAAAGAAGTCCGAAAATTTGAAATAATAGACACATACAGGGTTTTCGAATTCGGAGCATTGAACACTTACTATGTTATCATTTTAACACCAACCGAATGGCAATATGAATGGTATGAGGCATTCATCAAATTGATAAACAATGAAGAGTTGATGTTTTCAGATTATGAAACCAATGCCGGCAAAAAAGAATACTCCAGAGTTGGAGGATGTTATTATACTGCGAAAATGGTAGTTCTCGATTATCTTGAAAAGATCAAAAGACAGTCCGGCGTCCTAATTTTAAGGGAAGCATATGAAGACTACATTCCGTTAGGCGTTTTCAATGTTAGGGAAAATGTTAAAGAGGCAATGGCAAATCCATATCTTGAATTTGAAACCTTGGAAGACAGCTTGAAATATGCAGGAACCAAACTCAGACTGCCAATCAGGAGATTTGTAAAAAATGGAACATTGCTTAATGAAATGCTTCACACAAAACAAACCACATTAGATATGTACTTTAAAAGAGGATAATATGTTTAAATTCAAAACACCTTCCAAAAAGACACTTGAGATAATGTCAAAAGTTGCAAAAGGCGAAATAAGCGATGACTTTGAAGTCAAATGCGAAGATAAAATCAGTGAACTGACTTCACATGAATTTGCAAAAGTAACCTCAAGCGGCAACAACAGCATATTCATTGCACTATCAGCAATTGAAGGAGACATTATCGTGCCTGATCAGGGCGGATGGCATGGATTTAAACAGATTGCAAAATACCTAAACAAAAATATAATTACTGTAAAAACTGATTTGGGCCTTATCAACCCAACCGAAATGGATGACCTGGACATTAAGGAAAATTCAGCACTGATTTTTACAAGTTTCGCAGGATACACCGCAGAGCAGGATACAAAGGCAATATCAAAATACTGCAAAAGCAACAGCATCACCACCATCGAAGATGCATCAGCAGGCATAGGGGACAATGAAAACAAACTTGCAAACGGAAGCTATTCAGATATCATCATCGCATCAACAGGCTCGCCGAAGATGGTCAATGTCGGAAGTGGAGGATTAATCTCAACCAATGATAAAGAAGTTTTTGAAAAAAGCAAAATGCCTCAAAAATTAAGTAAAACTAATAATATTGTATGTAGTGGTATAGATAGTGAACTTGATTTAGTTAGAAAAAATCTGGAAGTTTCATTAAATGCAACAAAGCATCTAAAAAATAGTATGAATAAGGCAATCCATAAAAATAAAAGGGGGGTCAATGTAATTATTCCGAGTGATGATGCAAAGGAAATAAGTTGGAACTTGAAAAGGTCACTGCCCATCGATAAAAGCGGATTCATAACAACTTGCCCCAACTACAATCGTGTGAAAACAAAAGCCATTGCAATTGAACTGAAAAATCTTTCATACGACTGCCTTGAAAAACAAAATATTGAAAAAATAATAAATGAACTGAAAGCTAATAATCTACATTAAGTTTTGTAATTCTGTCAATCATTACCTCATCAGCAGAATTGTTTACCAACTCAACCGGAGAGATATCATAAATCTCAATTAATTTTTCTGTGTCACAACCTAAAACACCATCATCCAAAGTGAAATGATTAGACAGTTCGCAAGTGTAATCATCACAATTGATTAGGATTGCACATAGATTCATTTCACCTTCCCTTAAACCCAGAATTTTAAAAGCTTTAGAAATCTGGCGCTGTGCAGAACATCTCAATACAATTTCAACACTGATGTCCTTTGCCAGGTTTTCACCGCGTTCAAAGGCAAGAAACGCCTGGTTGACTCCATGGATTATGTGATTTTCACCGGCAATGGCATCAGCATTCAGAAGCTGTATGATTTCTCCATCCTTTTTTATTGAATCAATAGTTTTGAGGGTATCTGCGACCGAATCGATTTTTGCCCTAAAACCCAATATCCTTAAATTATCCATATGCATAATAACACTAATCCCTAAGCAGCCTGTTAACACCTGCAACATAAGCCTTTACACTTGCATTGATAATGTCAGGTTCTGTACCGCGAGCGGAAACGACCTTATCTCCTTTTTGAAGCTTGATGATTACGTCAATAAATGCATCAGTTCCACCGGTAATTGAGTCTACGTGGTATTCAATAAGGTCAATGTCCTTGAATATGTCCAGGGATTTTAGTGCATTGATTGCAGCATCCACAGGACCTAAACCTACGCCAGCATTTAAAATCTCTTCATCGTCGACAGTTATTTTGACGGATGCAGTAGGCATCACCTTATTGCCGGACACAATAGTGACTTCATCGAGCCTTATTCTGTCTTCATGGTCGATTTCCAAAACGTTGTCTGCAATAACCTGCAAATCCACATCTGTAACAGTTTTGCCCTTATCAGCCAAAACCTTAATGTTGTCACAAATCTGCTGAAGCTGGTTTTTATCAACATCAAGCCCCAACTCCTTCAGCCTATTGTTCAAACCGTGGGTTCCCATGTGCTTTCCAATGACAAACTTGCGTTTACGCCCGACAAGTTCAGGAGTCATAGGCTCGTAAGTGGCGGAATTCTTAATGATTCCATCTGAATGAATTCCTGATTCATGCGCAAAAGCATTTTCTCCAACAATTGCCTTATTTGGCTGAATATACACACCTGTCAACCTGGCTACCAATTTGGATATGTCATATATCTCATTTATCTTGACCTCGGTTGAAAACTCAGGAAGCAATCTGTCTATGCTGACGACACACTCTTCAAAAGATGTGTTTCCGGCTCTCTCGCCAATTCCGTTAATGGTTGTATGAATTTCAGATGCCCCTCCCTTGATGGCGGATAGGGTATTTGCAACCGCAAGACCAAAGTCATTATGGCAATGGCAGGCAATCGGCACAGACAAATCCCTAAATTGACTAAATAAATCATAAGATGTATCGGGTGTTAGAATACCAACAGTATCACATACACAGACCCTGTCAGCACCATGGTCAATTGCATTGTCAAATACTGACTTTAAAAAATCAACACCACTTCTTGAAGCGTCTTCAGCAGACAGTTCAACAATCAAACCATGATCTTTACAGTAATCAACAGCATTGTTGGACAATTCCAGAAGATTTTCAAAATCAGTGTTCAGCTTATCTGTGATATGCAACTCGGATGTCGGAACAACCAAATTGACACCGTCAACATCACAGTCCAAACAATAATCTATATCAACAGTCAATGGTCTTGAAAAACTTAAAATTTCAGCATTAAATCCTTGGCGGGTGATTTCTTTAATTGACTGTCTTTCACCTTCTGAGGTGATAGCGGATCCCGCTTCAATATAGTCTACCTTGATTTCATCTAATTTATTTGCAATTCTTAACTTCTCTTTTGGAGTTAAAGAAACACCAGGAGTCTGTTCCCCATCACGTAAAGTAGTATCCAAGACTTTAATATTCAAAAAAATCACCTAAAATTATGCAATACTGTTATTAAGTTGAATGAAAATAATACGAAAAACAAGAAAAAGATTAATGATTGTAATAGAGAAAGCTTGCAGCGAAATGAAATTCCCATAGAAAACCATAGTACGCAAACAAAACACAAAAGGACTTCACTACTGGGATCGAAACGAGACCAGGTATAACCCCCATGCTATGACCGCAATACTTACTCTATCACATATGAGTATGAAAAATAAATTATAATTAGTGCCACTTTCACCCTTACTGTTAACACCTAACCAAATTATTATTAGACTATATATCACTTGAATAAGTTCAATATAAGTCTACTAACAATTAAAATAATGCAAGCGAACAATTGGAAGCAGCGGACTCAACAACTCGGAAAAAAACCTCGAAGCTTACATCCCTACCCCATCAAACAAGTCTTCTACTCGCGTCCTAAGCAATCTATTTTCAGGGGA
>NZ_JBGVOG010000028.1:0-2838 GCF_045126245.1 Methanobrevibacter sp.
CAATAATATTTTATAAAAGATAATATTTAACTATTACACTAGAAAAAAAGAATTAAATTGGAAGTTAATTAATAACCTCCAATATTATTTTAAGAAAACTTATATTTCGAATCCACCGTCACATTTAATAATTTGACCGTCGAGGAAAGTACATTCATCACTTGCTAGGAATAATGCCAATTCAGCGATGTCTTGACCTTCACCGCATCTTTTAACTGGACATTGATCAATCATGTTCTGTAATGCTCCAGGACCTCCGATACTGTCCACCATTGCTGTGTGGATAAGACCTGGTGCGATACCGTTACATCTGATTTCAGGACCTAATTCCCATGCCATTGACCTGGTTAATCCCATCATAGCGTGTTTACTGTCAACATATGCTGCGAATCCATGGTGTGCTCCAAAGGATGCTACAGAACAGGTATTTACGATAGTTCCTTTTCCTTTTTCTTTCATTACAGGAACAACAAGCTGTGTTAAGACTAATGCGGAGGTAACATTAACATTGAATACTTTGTTCCATTCTTCAAGTGTTAAATCCATTAATGGAGACATGGAAAGCACACCTGCATTGTTGAATAATATGTCTATGGTTCCATATTCTTCCATTGTTGCATCGAATATTTTTGGGACTTCATCTAAGTTTGCCATGTCAACTATTACATAGATTGCTTCCCCTCCAGCAGCTTCAATATCATCTACAACTGCTTTTGCCCGTTCTTCGTTTCTTCCACATACGACTACTTTAGCTCCTTCAGCTGCAAATAATTTTGCTGATTCTCTACCCATACCGGAAGTTGCTCCGGTTATAATTGCTACTTTTCCGTCTAGTTTTCCCATTTTATCACCTTTATAAAACAATCTTAAGATTGCTATAATAATTATTATAATTTGAATTATATTTAATATTTTCTAAATAAATTTTGATTATTATAGACATATTATAATAAATTAAAATATAATTGAATATTTTAAAATAATTAAAAAAAAAACTATTAATCCATTATAATGAAATTAAAACAATTAAAATACTTCTCTTAAAAAAAAAGATAAAAAATGATTAATAACAAATTTGTATTAATCAAAATCTACAAATCAAAATCATCTAATTTCTCAGATAATTCTTTATACCTGTTTCTGATAGTAACTTCAGTTACACCAGCAACATCAGCAACATCCTTTTGAGTTTTCCTTTCACCAAGCAAAACAGAAGCAATATATAATGCCGCTGCCGCAACACCTGTAGGGCCTTTACCTGATGTCAACCCATTTTGAGAAGCTTTATCTATGATTTCAATTGCCTTTGACTGGGCTTCAGTGGAAAGTCCAATTTTAGAAGCAAATCTTGGAACATAATCTGCAGGGGATGTTGGGGCTAACTTAATTTTTAACTCACGAGACAAAAACCTATATGTCCTGCCAACATCTTTTTTAGTTACCTTGGATACACTTGCAATTTCCTCTAAAGTACGAGGCACATTGCAACGCCTGCATGCAGCGTAAATTGAAGCTGTAGCAACACTTTCTATGCTTCTTCCACGAATAAGCTTATGATTAACAGCATCCTTATATATGACACATGCATCTTCCCTTACGCTTCTAGGAAGACCTAAATTAGAGGAATTTCTGTCAATTTCACTTAATGCAAAAGCCAAATTTCTCTCGCCGGAACCGGAAACTCTAATTTTCCTTTGCCATTTTCTTAATCTGTAGAATTGAACCCTATTTTCCATAGAGATATTTCTACCTTGAGCATCCTTATTTCTCCAATCAATGACAGTTGGCAAGCCCTTGTCATGAATAGCATTGGACATTGGTGCTCCAACACGAACGCGTTTATCACGTTGTTCATGGTCAAATGCTCTCCATTCAGGCCCCATGTCCATTAAATTTTCATCAATAACCAATCCACATCGAGTGCAACTAACTTCAGCTCTTCCGGAATCTGTTTCCAATTTTGATCCACACTCAGGGCAAACATTAACTTCATCGCCAAGATAAAGGGAATCTTGAACTTTAGTTTTTTTAAATGGTACCTCTACGGTCATAGAGGAATTTTTGGCATATAGAGTCATATTTCATCCTCCTTAAAAAATTATAGTTCAACAAACAAGTTACGAAAATTGAATTAAAAAATAAAAAGGAAAAAACATTCAATTAGAAAATACAGTTTAAATTATTAAATTTCTACATGTCTCTATCAAATATTAAATGATGATGAATTCTGAATTATTTTCTAGTGATAGTTATATAAAGGCTGGTTTCTGGTAATTATGAATATAATGAGCTTGCAGCGAAATGAAATTCCCATAGAAAACCATAGTACACAAACAAAACACAAAAGGACTTCACTACTGGGATCGAAACGAGACCAGGTATAACCCCCATGCTATGACCGCAATACTCATTACATTATGAAAATGATAAGTAATTAAGTAAATGATTTGTATATAAAAGGCTTGCAGCGAAATGAAATTCCCATAGAAAACCATAGTACACAAACAAAACACAAAAGGACTTCACTACTGGGATCGAAACGAGACCAGGTATAACCCCCATGCTATGACCGCAATACCTAAATATACAAACCAACATGAAAATGATAATAAATTATCAGTGCAACTTTCACCCTTACTGTTAACACCTAACCAAATTATTATTAGACTACATATCATTCTTTAAAAAGAATGTATCAGTCTACTAACAATTAAAATAATGCAAGCGAACAATTGGAAGCAGCGGACTCAACAACTCGGAAAAAAACCTCGAAGCTTACATCCCTACCCCATCAAACAAGTCTTCTACTCGCGTCCTAAGCAATCTATTTTCAGGGGA
>NZ_JBGVOG010000029.1:0-2530 GCF_045126245.1 Methanobrevibacter sp.
AAGATTGACAAATCCAGTGGAATGCTTTGTGGTTATGCAAATGCTGGAGTAGAGGCTATATCATCAGCATTCAGACCGAATTTCTGGCGAGCTGGTACAGACAATGACCGCCGCGGTTGGAAGGCAGAGGAACTGATGGGAGAATGGAAGGATGTAGCAGCCAACGACGTGAAGGTCACATCCTCTACCGAAGGTAATAACGCAGTTGTTGAAGCTATTGTTACATCTGACGGCAAGGCTGTCATGAATATTAAGTACTGCATGCATCCTGACGGTACTCTGGGTGTAAGTTACGACATCAAGATAAATAGTCAGATGCCTGAACCTCTCAGAATAGGTCTTCAGGGTCAGATTGATTCACGTTACTCTAACGTTACATATTTCGGGTTCGGTCCTTGGGAAAACTATTGTGACAGACATGCCGGACTTTTCCTTGGTACCTACAAAACTACGGTAGAAGGTATGATGACTGAATATGTCTATCCGCAGGAAAATGGTAACAGGACAGGAGTACGTTGGTTCACCCTTACCGACAAGAGCGGAAAAGGTATTCAGATACTCGGAGAAAGTCCTCTCAGCATCTCAACATGGAATACTACCCAGGAATCGTTGGAAGCAGCCAAGCATATCGGAGAGGAAAAGGTTCTTGAAGGTTCATTCGTGCTGAATGTCGATTGTAAACAAGCCGGTGTAGGAGGAACAGATACTTGGAGCATCAAGGCAAGACCTGAAGAGCACCACAGACTCCTTGACAAGCACTACAGTTATTCATTCCTGATTCGCCCAACAAATGGCATGAAGGATGCTGTAAACTCGGCTCGCAACCGATAATTATAGAAGCGAGGAAACTTGACATTACTGGAACAGGAATTAGGGATACAAACTAAAGGGATAACAAAATAACATGGAGCAACGTCTTTGTATCCATCTGATGGTTCCAGTGCAGTAATGAAAGTTCCTCGCTTTTAAATGTATAGGTTATATGAAATAAAAAGAAGGAGTGTTGGTCTCCTTCTTTTTTAATTTTCCATTTAAGTAATTGCTTAAATGGGGAATATATAGTTGCTATGCTAAAAACTTATATATGTTGAAGGCCAGAAACGACCTGAATGCTATGGATGGGGTATCCAATGCCCATATCTGAACAACCCAAAGCGGTTGTCATTCGTGGACGGTTCAGATAAACAGGGCTCATGAAATCTTCTATATTCTTCATAATTATCCTTTTTATGGTTCTCAAATCAATAGAGAATTAAAACATGTTTACCTTAACTGTACTTGACTATAAACCGATTAATCTTGCTCGGTTTCTTCTTTATAATCAAAATATACAGGAATCATTCCGGTTGGACACCAATAATTAATTTTGTTGTTGGTATTCAAACTCTTAGGTTGATTCGCAAACATTGAATTCATAAAATCTACCATCTTTTTCATACCTTTAATTGTTTTACCTCCTCTATGCGAAGAGCGTTAATACTAAAATACCTATTGATGATTGTCCTTTTACTTTATTCTATAATATATTTATTTAAAATCTTAATTTAGTTTTTCTTCTAAAAAATTTACAGGTATCATGCCGCTTGGACACCAAAAGTTAATTTTTGCGTTACTGTTTTTTGTATTTTCAACATTGTTTCTCATTACTGTATTCAATAACTTTTTCATACATCTTCAATTTTTAGCTCCTTATAAAAAGGAGGACGTTTATACTAATTAAACAACAATGACAATTTGAAACTATTCACGAGGACAATCATCACGTTTTAACTGTTCAAATCATCGTTATATAATCTTATTGCTACTGTTCAAGAGACATTCTTTAAATAATGTCCTTGTCTTTTCACGCTGCAAAGTTACGGTAAATATGTTTTGTGGCATAAAAAAATAAGGGAAAACTATCAAATAGGCCGTTTTATTTGATTAATGTCAAATTATCGAGTCCTTCTGAAAGCGCAATAGCTATAAGTAAATATTTTGTAATGTTTTGAGCGTTAGAAAAATCTTTCCCCATTAACGTGGGTACGGAATAATACGAACATACAATTAACAAGAATGGAATGAAAAGTGCAGTTAGCAAGTCTGTATATACTTAACAGGAGGATATGTCATATCCTCCTGTGTCACTATCGGCATCGAAAAGAATGGATAGTGATATTTAAAAGCACTCTCTCTTAAATTTATAAATCATAAGAGAGGGTGCCGATTACACCCTCTCTTCCCATGGACAATTAAGTTAAAAACAGCGATAGATATAATGAGCTAATTTCTGATCATTTAATTTATGTTCTTCTGAATAATCTTTTTACCTTTAAAAAATATACCTATTGATTCATTAATCTATGCTTAAAATACATTACTGATTATATTTCAGAGATATTATGTATATAGCTTCTTAAGCCTCTATTCTTTAATTCTGTATTTATTAATCGTAAATACTTTTTGTATTGGTGCAAGTCTAATGTATTTTTCATTAGTTTCAAATTACCATATACTGCTTCATTCAAGTATTTGATTTGTCTTTTCCCCT
>NZ_JBGVOG010000030.1:0-30592 GCF_045126245.1 Methanobrevibacter sp.
TAATAGCTTTAATTAAAACCCTGCAGGACTTAGGATTGGACATTAAATCTACAGTGGCAGTTATTGAAAAAGGTGACGGTAAAAAAGTCGTCGAAAAGGAAACCGGTGTTGAAGTATTGTCCATTGTGAAATTGGATGTTATTGACGGTAAAGTTGTAATTGAAAAAACAATCGAAGATTAAAATGTCAATGTATGATATGGATTTGGAAAAGGTAATCCGTAAAATAAATTCCAAAAATGCAGAAAGCGTAGGGCTTCAGTTTCCGGAAGGATTGAAAATGCAGGCCGTTAAAATTGCCCGCACCATAGAAGAAGAAACCGATGCGACAGTCATAATTTCCGGAGACCCCTGTTTCGGGGCTTGTGATGTCAGCGACTATAAGATGAAGGGATCTGTCGATTTGATTGTTCACTATGGGCACACTCCCCTACCTCTAAAGTACGAAGTCCCAACAATTTTTATTGAAGCGTTTTCAAAAATCGATGTTAGAAAAGACTTGAAGAACTGTTTGGAAGAGCTTAAAAGTTATTCTAGAATAGGATTAGTAACTACAACACAACATTTGCATCTATTAAATGAGATTAAAGATTTTTTAGAAGACAACGGCAAGGAAGTAATCCTCGGTTCATCAAAATCAACAAGGAAAGGGCAGGTTTTGGGATGCAATTTTTCATCCATCAAGAACCTGGATGTGGAGATTTTCCTATTCATCGGAAGCGGAAATTTTCATCCCCTGGGAATCAACTTGTTTTCGAATACTCCCGTTTTAGCCCTGGACCCTTATAATAATGAAATCAGAAGAATGGACGAATATGCCGACAGGATTTTGAGAATTAGATTTGCAAGAATTACAAAAGCAAGAAGCGCTAAAAAATGGGGAATACTGGTGTCTTCCAAGGAAGGACAATACAGAATGAAACTTGCAAAGGAAACCAAAAGGATTCTTGAAGAAAATGGAATGGAGGCATACATAATCCTTGTGGATAACGTGAATCCTGATGTGCTTCTACCATATTTGGAATTGGAAGCATTTGTTGTAAGTGCCTGTCCGAGAATAGCTATTGACGATTCTCAAATGTATAAAAAACCTTTATTGACTCCGCAAGAATTAGAAATAGTATTGAACAAAAGAGAATGGGAAAATTATCAATTAGATGAAATTTTGTTCCATGAGAGATACAAATAATTTAAATAGTAATATAAATAAAATTATTATATTAAATAAAAATTTTTATTGAATCTTTATTTTGGTGATTTTAATATGAGTATAGAAGATGAACAAATTGTAATGCCCGGAGATAAACTTGGAATAATAGAACAATATCTGCCAGGAGAAGGTACTTACGATGATAATGGCGAAATCAAATCATCAGTACTTGGTAATGTTAAAATTAATCAAAAAATGAAGGTTATATCTGTTGAGTCTGACGCCAAACCTGCCCTATTAAAGGTAGGGGATATTGTCTATGGACAAATAACCGATATCAAACCTCAAAGAGCTAATGTAAATATAGAATGTATAAAAGACAATGCAAGGCCATTGGCATTACCATACATGGGTGCAATCCACATATCACAAGCAAAAAAAGATTATTTAGAAAAATTATCTGATGCCTTTAGAATAGGAGACATTGTGCAAGCAAAAGTAGTTAAAATTACAGGAGATAATGTTGATTTAGGTACTGTAGATGATGATTGTGGAGTTTTGAAAGCTATGTGTACTCGTTGTAGAGATTATATGCATACCACCCAAAAAGATAACGAAGTACAATGCAATACATGTAACAAAAAAGAAAGAAGAAAAGTATCTAAAAACTATGTTAATGATTAAGTAAGGTTGATAGAATGGATGAAAATTTTAAAATTATTGAAGAAAAAACATTAGAATTAACATTTAGAGTTGAAGACGAAAGTCACGGTGTTTTTAATGCGCTAAGACACATATTGATGCAAAACCCTGATGTTGAATATGCTGTTTATAATATCGATCACCCTCTTACTGGAAAACCGGAAATGACCATCAAAACAAAAAGAGGGAAAAGACCAAGAATAGTCTTAAAACAAGCAGCAGAAGAACTTCAAAAAGAAAGTTCCGAATTTAAAAAACTTGTCGATGAAGCTTTATAGCTTCCCTATTATTTTTATTGTGGTTAAATGACTAAATACAAAACTCCTTCACTAACTGCCGATATTTTTATTTTTGATGATGACTTTAATTTTATTTTAATCAAGCGAAAAAACGATCCATATAAAGATTGTTGGGCTTTGCCTGGAGGATTTGTTGAATATGGTGAAAGTGTTGAAACTGCAGCCATAAGAGAGGCGAAAGAAGAAACCAGCATTGATGTTGAGCTAAAGGATTTGGTTAACGTTTATTCTGAACCTGACAGAGATCCCCGTGGCCATACTGTTACTGTAGCATATATTGCCAAAGGGAATATAAGTGACATGAAAGCTGACAGTGATGCAAAAGAAATTGGTATATTTTCACAGGAAAAATTGGATGAAATCAATATTGCTTTCGACCATGCGAAAATTATAAAAGATTGTTTAAATAAAGCTAAAAGTGATTTTTAGGGTATATATTTAAATAAGTTAAAAAAAAAATTACAACAATATAAGAGATTAATATTTTTATCAAGGAGGAGTTAAATGGAATTTTGTTCAAATTGTGGAGCAATAATGATTCCCAATAAAGACATTTTAGAATGTACTTCATGTGATTACTCTAACCAAATTTGTCCAAAATGCGGAGAAAAAATGGACATTAAAGAAGGCATATTAAAATGTAATTCATGTGGTAACTTGAAAAATCTATCAGAAAATGATACATCCTACAAAGTTTCTAAAACCATTGAGGAACATGAAACTGTAAAAGAACTGGGCGAAGTCAATGACATGCGTTCAACCATAAAAGAGACTTGTCCTGAATGCGGACATGATGAAGCTTATTATGAATTAAAACAAACCCGTAGTGCTGATGAAGCACCTACACGTATTTTTACATGCGCTAAATGTAAACATACTTGGAGAGCCTACCATTGAGGTTATTTCATGAAAGATTCTAAAGAAAAAGAGCATAGGATTTCAAATCTCAAGGACATGATAAATAATATCAAAGAAAATCCTAAAGAACATATCTTTGACGATATTGAAGAAGATAGCGAATTGATTGACTATCTTAACAAAGAAAACGAAGAATATGAGGAACTGGAAATCGATGATGAATTTATCTATCACCCTGGAGATGAAGATAACGATGCTATTAATTTAGAAGAAAACAATATTGACGAAAACTTTATGATTAAAACACCGGCCGATACAGAAGAAAATTCTGAAGAAGAATTAGATGATGATGAATTTGATAGTGACCTTGGTGAGGAATTTGTTGATGAGATAAGCGAAGGCCTTGATACAATTTTCAATGCCAAAATCAACAGAACACCAGTCATTGGAGTAATCAGCTCCATTTTAGGATTAATCTTTATTGTTCTTGCTGCAACTACTTTCCAATCACGCAGTGACAGAATTATAGACAATGTAATGTCCGGTGAAAATAGTTTCATCGTTGTTATTTTCTTAATTATAGGATTATTTTTGTTGATTTATGGATTATACAGAGTTTTCGGATTAAAAAATCCTCTGTCAACTATAACATCAAGTATTGATTCTATTCAAAATGATGATGAGGATGTTGAAAAGACAGAAGATGAGGATAAAAATATTATCCCTAAAAGCAATATCCCATTAGACAAGGAATCATACAAAATTGGAGAATTTAATTTTGACGAATTAAAAAATAACCTTAAAAAACCAACTGCTTCTAAACCCAAAACCTCACCAATTGAAGAAAATATCGATGACATACCTCCCGCTCGTGAAAAGCCTGAAGAAAAAAAAGGTTTGACCCCGGATGAAATTGATGAAATCGAATATCAAAAAGCAGTTCTCGACAATGAATCCATTGATGATATTTTTGCAGAAGTTGAAGACATTGAAGATATTCCTATAATCTCTATCGATTCTGAAGAAGAGAAAAAAAGTGAATAACTTCTTTATTTTATTTTTTGGGCCTGTAGTCTAGTCAGGAATGACACAGGACTTCGGATCCTGAGGTCGGGGGTTCAAATCCCTCCAGGTCCGTTCAATCTTTTATTCTAACAATAGCTTCCTTAAAAAAGTCAGGTATTAAAGATCTATACATCGGACTTTTGAATAGCATATTTATATCGCTGTCAATAATGTAGGTGTAGCAGGAATCATCTTCTGCACGCATTCCACGACCATATGCCTGCATAAGAGTCATAACTGTTTTATATGCATACCATTTTTTATCCCGTTTCATTCTCATATTCACTTGCTTATCGCCCAAATAAGGAAATGGAATTTTGTAGATAATCTGGAATCGGCATTTATCATATGGCAAATCAACACCCTCGCTCATAGACGGAGAAACCAGAACCAATGGATTTTCATCTTTTTCAAAGAAATTTAATATTTGCTCCCTATTCTGTGAAGTATGTGAAATCAATCGTGAATTGTGTAAATTATTCGCAATATATTGCTGGCATTTATAGCTGTGGGTGTGAATAAGCCCCTTATCTCCCTCATGCTTTTTTAATATTTCCTGCAGGATAGGGATTGTCTTGGGTGCTGTATTCTTTATTCTGTTTGCAGACATTTTTCCGGCCAAGTTAAGGATGATTGGTCTCTTTTCCTTTGTAAAGGGACTGTCAACCTTAATATGATAAACTTCAGCAGGGTTTAAGCCTAACCATTTTGAAAACATATTATGGGAAAGTATGGTGGCGCTCATGAAAATAACAACATCACCATATTTCAATAAATTGTCTTTGGCATAATGATGAACTCTTAATGGCTTGAATGTAACACCAAACTCATCAGTGTCAATAACCCAGTTTTTAGGTTCCTTTTCAAGGTTATTTCTAAGAGTCTTCAATCTATAAATTGTGGATCTGATTCTATCGGCCTTATTTTTTGTTACTTCTTTCAGGTCAATATCCTCATAACTTTCACAAATAGCCTCAATTTCCATTTTCCAGTCTTCCAGCTCCCCATCCTTTAAAGTTTCTTTAGATATTACCTTGCTTATATCCTTTTCAAGAGTTCTGTTATATAATGTAACTTCCATAGTTGCCATCAGCTTATTTTCTATGTTATGGGCCTCGTCTAAAATCAATAGGGAACGGGTTCCGAAATGTTTTACATAATTCAGCTCAACTATCGCATAATCGTAATTCATTAGGGTGATTGGAGAGTTAATTGCATTAGCCTTCTGATTCCAATAATGGCAATGGCTTCCGGATTGGTAAAATACTGTCCCTCCGAAGGAATCCTCAAAGGCCAATTCCGCATCCAAAGTCGGATTTTTGGCAACGCCATACTGACAAAAGAAATTGCTGTTTGTCGGTGTTGTCTTACAGGTACCCATATCGCAAGTGCTTTCCAAATTGTCATTCAAACATGCAAAATTGCCCCTTCCCTTAACTAATGGAAATTCAAACTCATCGGAATATTGGGACTGCAATTGCTTGGTCATTGTCAGGATATATGCAGATTCATACATCTTAGCAAGAGTTGTTGCAATTGCTGATTTGCCTGTACCTGTACCGGCTTCCAGTATGATATATTTGAATCCTTTTTTTATTGCATCATTAATATCCTGAATTATGTCTAGCTGACCTAATCTAGGCTCTTCAAATGGAAAATTTTCAATTATGTCCTCATCAATATGCGGATAGATTTCCTTTAGATATGCTGAAGTGCCCTCATCCAGCTTATGATTATCAACTGAATAAACTTCAGGAATCTCATCATCCAGAATTGATGAAGTAATCTTTTTGGAAAAACTAAAAAGATTGGTTGGGCCTTCAGGTTTCTTTTCACCACTTATACCGCAGGTACAATTACTTTTAAGCATACCACAATTTGGACAAAAAATAGAATTAGACATTAAGATTATATTAGTTAATATACTATAAATAAATTATAGGAAGAGCATTTGAAAAATAAAAATCAAATTAAATAACTATTAAATAAAGTGATTATATGGCAAAAAAAGGAAAATTGATTGGAATCGGCGTTGGCCCAGGAGATACAGAATTACTTACTTTAAAAGCGGCAAGAGTTTTAGAGACAGTGCCGGTTATTTTCTCACCAAAATCCTCAAAGGAAAAGGACAGCATTGCGCTATCTATTGTAAAACCTATACTTGAAAAAAGAAATGATTATAAGAGATTGATGATTGTAGCTCCTATATTTCCTATGATTGAAGATAAAGAGGAACTTGAAAAGGTATGGACAACAGCATCCGAAATGATTGCTCAATACCTTGACAGCGGAAGAGACGTTGCTTTTATAACTCTTGGTGACAGTTCAATATTCAGCACATATTCATACGTGCAAAAGAAATTAATCGGAAAATATGAAATTGAAACTATTCCGGGAATTACTTCATTTACTGCCTGCGCCGCAGCTAAAAATGAAGCGCTTGTTGAACAAAACGATATATTAACTATTGTTCCTAAAATTGATGAACGGTTAAATGACGTGCTGGACACCAGCGACTCAATAGTTTTAATGAAAGCTTCAAGAAACACAAGTGATTTAGAAACAACAATTGAAGAAAAAAATAGACCAAAAGAAATTTACTCTGTTCAAAACTGCACTAGAGAAAACGAAAAGATAATTGAAGGCTTTTCAAACGAAAAACCTTATCTTACAACAACAATTATAAAATTTAAAGATGATTAATAGTTTTTGATTGGTAAAGGTTCTACCTCAAAAACACATTTCTCATCACCCATAGTGTAACACTGTGTTTCAATTACACTGACAGGCATATTGAAGAATTCTGAGAATAACGCTTCAAGTATTCCTGTATCTAAAAAGCAGGCAGGTTTTCCAGTTTTCGGAAGTAATTCGCATTCGAAACAATCAAAGGTTGTGATTTTAATGATTTGGCCTAGTTCGAATGAAATCCTACCTAAACCTTTAGTTTCCCAAAATTCTGTAATATTTTCTATGAAAATATCTAAATCATCATCATAAACTTTTCCAAAAATAGATTTGCCAATGCTATTGCCGGTTGACTGTAAAATAGGGTCTATGTTTATCCCTTCCTGTATTAACATTGACTTTAAAGTATGGAACAATAATGTTGAAAATTCGGCGTCCTCTTCAACAAGATTTTCAACTAAATAATCAGCCTGAGTTTCTCTAATCTCCCTTGGGTCTGTCGGATTGACAGAACCTAAATATTTGGAATTCAAATAAAATATTTTTTTCCGGTTATCAATAGGATGAACTCTATAAGAAATAATACCGCTTTCTCTTAAACTTTTTAGATGAACTGAAACAGTGGATTTGGATTTTCCGGTGTTGTTTACGATTTCATCGAATTCCATATCACTATCCCTAAGCATTTCCAAAATAGTAAGTTTTACTGGACTTTTGATAACGTTCACACCAATATTTTCATTGAAATTTGAAAAGATTTGGATGGGTTTCTGTTCTTTCATAATTTATCCCCCTATTATACACTAATGTTTAAAATTATTAGTTAATAAATATATCTAAAAAAATAAAATTATAATATTGTTTAAAAAAATTATAAAAAAATTAAACATTTTGAAATAAAATAAAGTCAATAAATACGAACTGTTCGTTTAAAACGAAATAATTAGTTCAATTTATATTTCAAACAGCCTTCTTGCATTTGCCGTGGTTATTTCCATGACTTCCTTTTCAGTCAAATCCAATTCTTCAGCTATTTTTCTTATTACATATTTCAGATTTAGTGATGTATTTTTTTGTCCTCTTTTTTCCTGCGGAGCCAAATATGGCGAATCAGTTTCAACAAGCATATGACTAATGTCAATTTCTTTAACTATTTTTCCTATTTTCTTGTTGTTGGTGTGAGTAACCGGCCCGGCAATTCCTATATAGAACCCCAATTTGATAAATTCCCGTGCCATTTCGGCTGACCCCTGATAGCAATGCATGGACCCGACCACATCATGCCTTTTCAATATGTCAAGGGTATCCTGCATTGATTTTCTGGAATGGACAATTACCGGCAAATCATGTTTTTTTGCAAGACCCAACATCTTTTCAAAAAGTTCCTTTTGCCTATCCTTGTTTTCTTTTGTGTGATAATAGTCAAGGCCTATCTCACCTACCGCAACCACATCATCATTTTCAAGCTGTCCATCCAAAAGAGAAATGTCTTCATCGCATACTTCATCTGCAAAGGTATAAAAATATCCCAAAGCCGCATGAACGTTTTCGTATTTTCTTGACAATTCAAGTACTTCCTCATTGCTTAGAGGGTCCGTGCCGTTCAATATCAGATGTATGTCATTTTCTGCAGCTTGCCTTATTATTTCCTCTGCATTTTCCATTTCACTATTATAAATATGACAATGTGTATCTATTATCATGAAAATCCTCATTTTAAAGATTATTCTGTATAAAATTCATTTACATAAGTTTTTATTGTTACGATTCCAATTATTATATAATTAATTAAATTAAATTATATTTTTTGGTGAACGGATATGGATGAGAAGTTTTCAAGAACAGAAATGTTGATTGGAAATGAAGGTATGGAAAAATTAAAAAACGCCAAAGTTGCTATTTTTGGTATTGGAGGAGTAGGATCATTTGTTTGTGAAGGGCTTGCCCGAAGCGGAATAGGCAATTTCATTTTAGTGGACTATGACAAGATAGATGAAAGCAATATCAACAGGCAGCTGATTGCAACAGTAAAAACAGTCGGCAAATGTAAAGTTGATTTGATGAAGGAAAGAATTCTGGAAATCAATCCGGATGCAAACGTTGAAATATATAAGGAATTTTACATGGCAGACTCACAAACCAACATCATTACCGAAGACCTCTCATATGCCGTTGACTGTGTGGATACCATAATGGCCAAGATTGCAATCATATGCAAATGTGATTCCCTTGATGTTCCGGTCATCTCTTCAATGGGAACCGGCAACAAATTGGATGCGACAATGTTTGAAGTGGCCGACATTTATGAGACATCAGTGTGCCCGCTTGCCAAAATAATGAAAAAAGACCTCAGAAAGAGGAATATCGAAAAATTAAAGGTAGTCTATTCCAAAGAGCATCCTATCAACACAAATGACTGCGCCATAAATCAGGACAATAAAAAATTCAAGGTGAAGGGCAGCGTTTCGTTTGTGCCGTCTGTTGCAGGACTGATAATTGCCGGTGAAGTGATAAAAGATATTGTCAGTAAGTGATTCAAATAACGTGCGCGCGCAAGGATTCTACCCTTTATTCAAACAGGGAAGCTTCAATTAGAAACTGAAAATGATATGAATGCTTGTTAAAATATATTAATTTTAAAAATTAAATTATTTTCATGAAGAAATTTCTGAAGTTCGCATTAAAATCCCAATGGAAGACAATATTAGTTATTTTTGTGCTGGTAATCCTTCAAACATTTTTTCAAATAGAAATCATTAATCTGTTTAATTATGCTTTAATTGATGTTGAAAATCAAAAAATGGATTTGCTTTTTGATGATACCGCAACAATGCTGGCATTAACCATACTTTCAATGATTACCATTTACACCATTTCCTATCTCTCAACCAGGGTATCTTCAAAAGCCGCATACAACACACGTGAAAAAATCTTTCATATCCTGATGAACCTTCCTGATGATGAAATAAGCAAATTCAAAATCACGGGCCTGATTACTAGGTCAACCAGAGGAATATTTTCCGAACAGGGATTTATAATGCTAATTCTAAAACATTTCATCATAATACCATTCGTATTTATAGGAATTGTATTTGAAATATCCCTGATTGATAAGGCCTTTGCGGTATTATTTGCAGCAGTAATCATTATACTCACCATAATTTTAATTTTGAGACTAAATCAAATTACAGAAATATTCTTTAAAGCTAAAAAGACATACGGAAAGCTAAACCTATTGTTCCTATCAAAAATTAGCAATATAACCAATAATATTCCATTTAAAAAAGAGGAATACCGCACTGAATTTGAAAAAGCATGTGAAGATTCCTATAATAAAAACATTGAATATCAGTTGAGCCAATATTACCTCGGACCGGTGCTATTGCTGGTTTTAGATGTTATCATTGTTATTTTATTGGCAATGATGAGCTTCGGATACACAATTGGTTTTGAGGTTAATAGTGCCTTTGATTCAGTAGTCATCATACAATATATATTGTACTTTATGACCACATTGGTAGTTATTCCGGCAATAATTGAAATATGGCCACGTTCATATGCCACTTCCGTTCGTTTAGAGGAAGTTTTAAACCTTGAAGATAAAATAATAAAAACTAAAAAAACTTCAGAAAGAATAGAGATTGTTAAAAAAGACATCGAAAAAGATTATAAAAACACCCTGGTCGATAGAAAAAGAATCGCCCAAAAATTCAATAGGATACTGAATCAGCATAGGACTCCTGTAATAATTTCAATGATTTTACTTACAGTATCTACATTATGTATTGTCTATGCCCCTAAAATTGCGGGAAACATAATCGATTTGATCCTGCTTAATCAGGATTCAAACAACAATCATGCCATTTTCACAAATATTGCATTATTGTTTGCATTATATTCCATAGGTTATCTCTTAAAATTACCTTCAAGGAGATCAATGGCTTTTGTTAGCGAAAAAATAGCTTATAATTTAAGAATAGAACTGTTTGATAAGCTGGAAATTATCGATTCGACTTTTATCCATGAAAATTCAAAAGGACACTTTCTATCTAGGCTGAATAATGATTTGATGAACATCAGAGAGTTCATTACAATGGACATTACTGAAATATTTGCTCAATTCCTATCCATACTTTTTGTAATCGTTCTGATTTTAACAACAGACTGGAGATTGGGGTTAATATATCTGATTACATTACCTATCTATGTTGCTTGTTTTTATTATAGTGACATCAAATCAAAAAAGCTATATGAAGATCATCAGAGAAATTTAGGGCTGATGATGAGCTATTTTGAAAGAAGCCTGACAAATCGTAGCCAATACCATGAAAAAGGATTTGAGATAATCAATCAAATAGTGGCCCGACATTATATCAAATCAAGAAATATTTCTAATCTGATATTGCCTATTGCAACCTTTTTAACAAACCTGAGCAACATTACCGTTTATATCATAGGCGTTTACTTTTTGGCAACTCATGAAATACAGTTAGGAACCCTATTAGCGATTATCCTTTACGGACAATTATTGACAAAACCGCTCAAAAAAGTAAGTGCATTATTAATCCCTCTTGAAACTTCATTTTCAAGTATTAGACGAATATTTCAAATAATCGACTTTGAAAACAATGAAAAAAAGTTAAGTTAGTGTTAAAAAAAACTATAATAAGGAGTTATCAATATATCCAAATTAATTTATTTACATAAAAAATTAAAAATTAATAATGTGGAGGCGAATTTTATGAGAAACATAATAGTTGTTGATTGCATTTCATCAGGAGTCAATTATATTGAAGATATTGTTAATAGAGGTTATAAACCTGTTATACTAGAATTACAGCATGGTGAAGCCGATATAGAAGCATATAAACAAAAAATGCAAAGTAATTATGACCGAATCGAATATGAATATGATCTGGTCTTTGAACAGGACACATATAGCGAAACTCTGGAAATGATTCGCGAATTAAATCCATTACTAATAGTGGCTGGCAGTGAACATGGTGTGGTCCTTACAACAAAATTATCAAATGATTTGGAGCTTTTGGGTGCCCCTATAGAAAATCTGGAAGCAATGACTCTGAAAGATAAGATGCATGAACGGCTTGCTGAAGCCGGGCTTAGACACATTAAGGGAAAAGTGGTTACTTCAATCGATGAAGCTGTTGAATTTTATGACTCACAATCCCTGAAAGAGGTCGTTGTTAAACCTGTTTATAGTTTTTGTTCCGTTGGTGTGCGCATCTGTTTAAACAAACAGGAAATGATTGATTCTTTAAAAGAAATATTTAACAAAAACAACGCCTATGGTGATGAAAATACTGAACTTTTAGTTCAGGAACGCATTAACGGCGAGGAATATGTTGTAAACACCACATCCTGTGAGGGCATTCCCCGCTTAATTTCAATGTGGAAATATGAAAAAATCAAAACCGCGGAAGGAGCCATACTTTATGATATCATCAAATCCGTCAGTAATTTAAATCTTGGCGAAGTTGAAATGGTGGAATATGCATATGATGTGGTTCGCGCAATTGGAATAGAATATGGTCCTGTTCACGGCGAATTCATGATTGATGAAAAGGGACCAGTACTGATTGAAGTGAATTGCCGCCCGGCAGGTTTAAGCATGAAATCAGAATATTTGGATATGATATTCGGCCAGCACGACACTGATTCCATCCTGGATTCATATTTAAATCCTGAACGATTTAAAGAGCAAAGAAAGCAAAAATATATGCCTCCAGGACATGGAACCGTAAAATTATTCATTGCTCCGGAAGATATTCTGGCAAAATCCGTTCCGATAATGAACATGACCCCAAAATTAAACAGCTACTATGACAGCACATTGCATAACATAAATGAAACAGAACTATTCGTCAAAACCGAAGATCTAAACACAACATGCGGAGTAGTCTTTTTAGCCAATAAAGATGCGAATGCTGTCGCCGAAGATATTGAATTTTTAAGAAGCGTTGAGAAAAATGCATTCGAATTGATTTTAAGCAAGGAAACTAATGAAAACAGCAGGATAAATGAAGAGCAAATCATCAACAGACTTCAAAATCTCATCAAACCTATAGAAAAATATGGAAACGGTTTATTGATAAGCGATCAAGATGTAAGTGACATTAATATTTTGCAAACCACTCTGGAAAATGTCCACAGATTACATGGGCATTTTGATTATATCATTGTCAATTTAAATAAGAGTCTGATTAACATGGACAACGAACAAGCGGTGAAACTAATTATCGAACTGCTTTCATACATTAAAATTGGCGGATTGGTCATTATTCCAAAAAGCACTTATAACTATCTTCCTGGTGGGCGGAAGGGAATTGAAGCAATAATCAAAAATTCGAATTTTAACATTGAAGTTCCGCCATTTGGAATCAAAAATACAGTCATCGCATCAAAAAATTAAGATAAGTTAAAAACTTATCTTTTTTCAATTTTTAATATAATAGTAAGTATCCTCGAGTTTCAAAGCTAGGCAGTTCAAATCTATTACAACACAAACTTCTTGATACCCATAATGCTTAAAATTATAGCTATTATATAACCAATTAAAGAAATTACAGGCATGTCAAAGGCCATTGGTCCAAAAGAAACAGTTGAAGAGCCTATCAGAAGCGCGCAAATCAATGCAACAATTGAAACCTTATCATTGATGTCAACTTCAAACTTGAATTTTAATTCCTCATTGTCAATCTTGTGAATGGTTCTTGTAAGGAGTTTTGGTAATGCCTGAAGCATATGTTCATATAAAATTATATTACTTTTCTTACCCCTCAAATACTGTTTAGGATTGATTCTCTCTTTGGCAATTTGTTTTGCAACTGGTTTAACTGATGCGAAAATATCGATTTCCGGGTCTAAATTCTGTGCAATAGCTTCAACCATTGATATTCCCCTTGCCATTGTAACCAGTTCATTTGGAAGAATAACACCATATTCCTTCATAAGGCTAAGCAGTTCTTCTAAAATTCCATTGAACCGATTGAGTTCGACACCAAAGTATCTTGCGAATAAATCATTCAAGTCTCTTTTTAAGGTTTTTGTATCAGTGTCATAGTCTAGAATATCCATGTACATTAACTGATTTATCAACCCTTCGACATCTTGGTCAACCAACAATATTACTGCTTCTGAAAGGTCCTTTTTAAATTGCTCATCAAAGAATCCCATCATACCCAAATCAAGATAACATACTACATTGTTTTCCAAAATCATTATGTTTCCTGGATGGGGATCTCCATGGAAGAAACCGTCGATGAACAGCTGTTGGAGATAGGAATCAAGAATATTCTTTGCCAAAAGTTTTTTGTCGAATTCTTCGCTTTCGCTTGCATAAACATCATTCAACTTTGTACCGTCAATAAATTCCATTGTTAAAACTTTTGATGAACAGTAGTCGGAATAAGTGGCCGGAATATGTATATCCGGATTATCTACAAAATTCATTTCAATGCGTTGCATATTCATGAACTCATTGTTATAATCAATTTCCTTGTGAATTGAACGATCGAATTCTTCCATGATTCCAGGCAGATTTAAGTTTCTAAGATTGGAATTCAATTTATCGGCACGATTGGCAACATATTTCATTATCCTTAAATCAAGGTCAATTTTATCAGTGATACCTTCTTTTTGCACTTTAACTGCAACTCTCTCACCGGTAACTAATTTAGCTTCATGAACCTGACCTATGGATGCGGTAGCCAAATGTTCATGTGAAAAATCTTCGAATAAATCATCAATGTTTCCATGAAGTTCCCCTTCAACTATTGCTTTAACTTTGTCATAAGATATGGCAGGATTATCATCCTGCAGGTTAGCTAATTCGTTTGCAATCTTTTCTCCAACTATATCCGGCCTTGTACTCAACAGCTGCCCCAACTTAATGAAAGTAGTCCCCAATTCTTGAAGCATCAATCTTAATTTTAAAGGGATTTCATCATCCAATAAAGGGTTAGATAACTCATCATCATCTTTTCTGCTTATTTTGCTTTTTGCTGTTTGACCTAAAATTTCATCGAATCCGTATTTTTTTATAGCTTCTCTAATTTCACCCAAACGTTCTTTTGTTTGCTTATCCATGCTAATCCTTCCTTAATAGACTATTTAACCACTTTATATCCATCTATTTAATAATTGTTGAACAATATTTAAATTTAATAGCTACTTATGCATTAATCCTCCAGAAATGCCATAATCTCCATATTTCTGAGCGATTTTATCAACAGTACCATCTTTAAACATTTCATCTAAAGTTTTTTGAACCTGATCCTTTAGTTCAGTATTTCCTTTTTTAAACCCTATGCCATATTGTTCATATGTTAACGGTTCATCAAGGATTTTAAAATTGTAACTGTTGAATTTTCCGTTAATATGATAATTTGCTATTCCCACATCTGCTATAACCGCATCACAGACACCGGATTCCAAATCCATGAATCCTGTATTGTATTCTTTAATTTGAGTTAATTGCGCGAAAGTATTTTTTAAGCTTTCATTATGTTCCTCAAGACAGTGCAGTGCAGAACTTCCTTCCTGGACTTCAACGTTTTTTCCTTTCAAATCGCTTGGAGTGTTTATTCCAGAATCGCCTTTTACAACAATTACTTGGGAATTATTGAAGTATGGGTCTGACCAGGTATAATCGGATTCTCTGCCATCAATAGTAAATTCACTCCAAATGCAATCAATTTCATTGGAATTAATCTCTACTTCCTTACTGTTCCAATCAATAATTGGTTGAGCTACAAAAGTCCAATTGTTCCTTCTGGCCACTTCCTGTGCTAATTCCAAGTCAAAACCTGTATAATTACCACTATCATCCTTGTAAGTGAATGGCGGAAATTCAGGGTTAAACCCAACGACAAATTTGCCATCATCTACATTATCCGCAGCAGTGTTATCAAAAAAATCAAAAAATCCTCCTGCACTCACACTGCAAATCATCAAAGATGCTGCAAGAATTATTGTTAAAATCAATAATATTTTTTTCATGATACTCACTATATAATTTTAATATATACTAGTATTTTGATAATGATTAGATAAATAATTATCTTTAAAATGAAAAATATTCTAAAAAAAATTTTATAAACAATAATTATTGATGATTTTTATTTTTTAATGATAATGATACTTTAAAAAAAATTAATATCTGTTTAACAGATTTTGTATTAAACAAATTTAACCAATTGTTGTTGTTTCATTGATTTTAAAAGTATCAATGAATATTTGAACTTCATCTAATGATTCAAAACTACCGCAGAAATAGTAATACTGTATCTCAATGCCATCTACAACAACAGTTAGATTATTTAATTCTATGAATACATCATATTCATTGGAATCTTTGAATACATATGTTTTATATCCTTGGGAAGTTGAATTACTGTCAATTTTTTCATATGAGGAATCTTCTTGATGACCTTCAAAGTCAGTGACAGCATCCTCACCGACAAACCATAATGAACAAATTAC
Organism: Methanobrevibacter sp.; assembly: GCF_045126245.1. Classification (GTDB taxonomy): domain Archaea; phylum Methanobacteriota; class Methanobacteria; order Methanobacteriales; family Methanobacteriaceae; genus Methanocatella. The sequence continues at coordinate 16,263 of NZ_JBGVOG010000030.1, forward strand.
TTTTTCATCAGGATAGATATAATAACTTCCCACATCCAAACTATCGCCTGAAGAAAGTTTAAACTCTGTATCATTAGTTAAATCATTGCTAATATTAAAAAAAGCCTTGTTTGCAAAATTATATTCATGTGTTATCATGTTAGATTCCGCAAATACAATAGTGCTTGCTGCAAATACCTCTAAAAAAATTGCCAAAACGATTAAAAATTTTCGTTTATACATACGCATCTCCCTAATTTTCAGTTTATAGTCCAAGCAATACAAGTGAGTAAATAAACACATCAGTACATAAGTGGGTAATGTATGAAACTAGGATGTTTTTAGTTTTAATGTATCCAATAAACTCAAATATTGAACCAAAACCCTGTATAAAAAGTGCAAATATAAACATGACAGTACTATAGGAATGCATAGCTGCAAACATCAACATTACTAAAGCGACTGACATCACTACGCCTAATTTACGATTATTTGTGAATTTGTAAATCACTCTTAAGAAAAATATGAATGGAATGAATTTAATGAATTCTTCACCCATCAGAGTAAATACTGATGTGAAAATCCTCATGATATTTACAGAACTAATTTCAACAGTCCCGCTGCTAACTATTCCAAATTGCCCCAATATCGTAGACATGATCAATGCATATATGATATATCCAACAAAAAGAGCTATCGCAAGAGCGATATCCCTTCGGGAGGGAATTCTAAAAATTGCCTTATAATCCCATTTCAAAAAGTATAATACGGGGACAATAAACACTATACAACATAATATTGCAACATGAACACGTTCTGTGAGAGTTAAAAAAAATCCAAAAAAGAATGCAATGAATAAAACAATCCACCCCCATTTTGGAATATATGGATTCTTTTTATAGAACGGAAAATCAAAATCCTTATCTTCAAATTTAAACCAATCAATGTTTGACATACAGATATATATAATTACAATAAATAAAAATGTTTCAGAAATGGTGAATATTTCTGTCCGGTTAAAGAAAAGCATATGTAATGTTAATGCTACATGCCACTATTGCATTTCTAAACAAAATCCAAACATCTAAGTTTAGAAATCATTTTTTTACAGTCATATACCGCAAAAATACGAACATTCCGTATAAAACTTAATAAGAAAGTTCCGATACTTATCATCAACTCTACTAAAACTCTGTTAAAAATTTATTTTTTAGGAATATAAAATTTTTATTAACAACAAAAAGCATAGTATATTTAATGAACTCTGAAGAGATATTGATTGAACTTAGGAATTTATCCGGGCAAGATGAAATCACCAAAAGTCAATTATTAGAAATACTTAAAAAATATGCCCGTACAATTACTGTTTATGACCTAATGAGGACTTCCCAACGCATGAGAAAAGAAGGCGAATATCTTGATGAAGATTATCGTGAGCAATTTCTGGAAATTTATATAAAAAATTTCATATTACGCATAACCGAACTAATCGCTTTAAAAGATTATGATGACACAGATATCGATAAGGAATCGTTTGATGAAACATTTCCCATACTTGAGAGAATGTTTGAAAAAGAAGAATTGCCTGGCTTTGAAGGTGATAAGTTCCCACTATTTTATGTAATCATTTCATTATATGTTACATATATCACAGAAGAGCCCATACATCATGTTGGCAGCGAATTTCCTGGAAATTTAAAAGTTGAAGAAATAAATGGTGAATATTTCTGTCCAGTTAAAGAAAAGCATATGGATAATATTAATGCAACTTGCCACTATTGTATTGCTAAACAAAACCCAAATATCTAAGAAACACTGTCTTTGAACTACCTCAACTTTCAATTATATGCTTTAGACCTATCTTCAATACGTCCAATATAAATGCAATTATCAATCACTTTAAAACAAATCCTATAATTTCCTTTTCTAGCCCTTTTATACTTAGGATACCGTTTTACTTTTTTATAACGAACATCATCTGGGTTTTCTACTATTTCCCCTAATTGTTCACGGATTATTTTATAAACTATTGGGTTTTTCTTTTTATAATATTTTAATTGTTTTAAAGCAGATCGCTTAAATTCAATTTCCATATCAATCATCTAGATATTCATCGAGCTGATTTAATGAAGAGAAGTGAACTCCTTCTCCATTTGCAAATTCTTTATCTGCTTCAATTAAATCTTTAATTTGTTGATATTCTTCATAAGCATCTAAAAGTTTGGAAATGATATCATTAAAGGAATCATTCTTATGACCAAGGTCTGCTAATCTTTCATGGTTTAATAAACTTACTCTGATAGCTTTTGTTTCCATTTTTATATCACCAATTATATATTTGTTGATAATGTATATATAGTTAACATTGTATACAATGTAAATCTTATCAACTAAAATCACTAATACAATAAGCAGAAATATTAGAATCAAATACGAACATTTCGTATAAAACATGCGAAATAGTTCAGATACTTATTGATTTTCAGCGCTAAAACTCTGATGAGGAATTAATTTCTTGATTATAAAAAAGAAAAGGTAAAAATAGATTTATCTTTAATGGTGAATGAATACTAGATATGAAAAAAACGGTCCGAAAATCCTTGCCTCATTCAAAGGCAAGGTAGCTTAAATCATTCCTGTTGCAAATAAAGTCAAATTTGCAATAGTTGCAGAACCTAGGTAGGTTCCGGTTATTACAATTAAAGCAACAATGATTCCTCTCCAACCGATTTTCTTAAACTCATCCCAATCTTTACCGATTGAAATACCAACATAAGCAAGGAATGCAGTACAGATTGTAGTCAATTCGACATTTGAAACATAATGGGCTACAAAATCAGCTGTTGGCATGCCGGGAATAGCTATAAGCAAACCAATAATACTTATAAAGATAATTGATTGAATGTGGACAGGAGAGACCCTTTCAAGAGCCATGCCTATAAGAGTAACGATTGCAATAATCATCATTCCAATAAATGTGTCAATTAATGGAGTGTGATATCCTATGTAATTTCCAACAGTTACAATGACTGAAAATGCAAAAAGCAATGCGCCCCATCTTTTGAGCTTACCGGAACTTAACCCATCTGAAGCATCCTCCTCCTCTTTTACTTCATCCGGAACATTTTCTTCATCAATATGTGCCTCACCTTTACCTAAAATTGGAGATAGCCATGCGTACAATTTTTCTGCAATAGGCAAGGAAACAAACATGCACATGTAAATTCCTAAACAGAATGAAAGAATATTACTGCATCCTGCAAAAGCTTCCAATTGAGTAGCCATATCGGGGTGCAAATGCACCAATGGAACCAATGCGGCAGCATTCATACTTGCACTTCCAATACCTGACGCCATTGCAAAGGCATACGGATGATATGGTATGAGTGAAGTACATATGCTTGACAGGAAACTTATGAAGGGAGTACCAATGATTGATCCTATAACAAAAATGGCTAAAACTCCACGTGCTTCCGGAGATTTAAAACCGTATTTATCTATGATGATTCCCAGGTTAGGTTCACGACAGATGGAACTTGCCATACCGATAACTTCCCTTCTAAAACCTAAAAGCAAAGCAACAGGCAATGCTATAAGAGTTCCTAAATCACCCAAAAGCTGCAAGAGCAAGGCAGGCCCTACCTGAAAAATGGCTGCAATGGATTGTCCACTTGAAATGGCTAATTTGGCAAGCAAAACACCAATGAGTAAAACCATTACCCCCTCAGCTACTTTGGCTTGCTCGGGACCTATAAATTTAATGGATTTCGCCAGATAAAGAGCTAATCCCATAACCAAAGAGTATATTAAAGGCAATAACAAGAAACTGATGGTATCGGTTATCTGAATATCTATAACGCCAATGGCCATTGAGATACTGACTAAAATCAATATTGTAATGTGCAAATTATATTCTTTCCATGGTGGACTCTTTTTAATAGCCCTATCCGCTCGTCGCCTATACCTGTGTCGTCTATACCTGTGTTGCCTTTGCTGTAATCGTGAATGAGTTTTAGAAATAAAATCCCCCCATAATTTTGAATAATACCCTATCAAAACAGATTCCAGCATTATCAGTTGATTCATTTTCAGTTGCATATGCATAAGCTAAAACGAAACAACCAATACATATTATGTCCCTTTTGAAAAGATATTTTATCCCTAACAACTAATATTGCAATATTTCATATTAAATATTGAATTTTGTAAATATAATTCATCATTTACATATAAATATTAATACTTGTTTATATATAAAAATTTACATATTACTATAAATTCATACATTTCAGTGTAAAAAAATATCAGGTGAAAAAATGCCTTCTGATGATGAAAAAACATTTCAAGATAAAGTGAATGAGATTAAGGACACCGACGAAATCAAAAGAGAAGAGACAATATTAAAAGCCAACGAGAAAGGTACCACTGCCAAAATCAGATTCCAGGAAAAAAGACTGGAAAGGAAAAAATCCAGAAATGAAAAAAAACTACAATCACACATCAAATCAGCAGAGGATAGTGTGGATAAAGCTTTTAAAGATGCTGATTTGGAAATTAAACAGTTATCAGAAGAAATTGCTATAGAAATTAAAAATGAAGAAGGACCTGAAGACTTTATTTTATATAAGGCATCCAGTATTCTCAAGGAAATATACTTAAGGGCACAATTAAAAATAATAATGGCTAAAAACGACTTGATTACAAATCTTCAGGATGATTTGGAGGATAATCTTGAAGTGGCTGAATTTGAAGAAGATATTGCCGGCCTTAAAGAAAAAACAGATCACCTAATAGGTACATTGGAAGGAAAAATCGCAACCGAAAAAGAAGAAATGAAAGAAAAATATGGTAGCGAATAATCTCATTACCCATTTTTACTTTTAATATAAAACCGCTAAAAATACGAACAATTCGTATAAAACTTATAAAAAAGTTCCGATGCTTATCGATTTCCGGCACTAAAACTCTAATATGAAATTTATTTTATTTCATTATCATTAAGAATCAATTAAAATTATTAACTCTTCTAATTTTATTTTTAAATCAGCCATTTCTTTTTCACCGATTTGGAGATTTAATTTATTTTCGATTTCTTCATTTGTTTTGAATGCAAATTTTTGTATTTCTTTTCCTTTAGAGGTTATCTTGATAATTTTTTTTCGGTTATCGTCAGGATCTATTTCCTTTGTTAGGAATTCCTTTTTCTCTAAAATCTTTACGGATTTGGTAATGCTGCTTTTTCCTATATTTGTTTTGTTTGCCAAAAAGTCAATTGAAACACCATCGTTTTTAGCCAAAACCAGCAAAACTCTTGCCTGACTTATGGTTATGTCCATTTCCTTTAATGCATTGTTCAGGTAGTTGGTATAGGTATAAAAAAGGTCTCCGATTAGAAATCCCAATTTTTTCTCTGACATAGTAACATTTATATACGATACTTTTAAAATAGTTTTCTATGAAATAGTTTCATAGGCAATAATTTTATATGAAATAAATTTAGCGAGTGGACAACATGAAAACTGCAATAATATACGTATCTTCCCATCATGGAAATACAAAAAAGGTCATTGATGAAATGGCAACAGTAAAAGACATGGATTTATTCAAGATATCACAAGCCAAAGCTACAGACTTTTCAAGCTATGATGCAATAGGATTTGCTTCAGGAGTTTACTATCACAAGCTTCACAAAGGAATAGAAAAACTAGCTTCAGAAATTGATTTGACAGGAAAGAAAGTATTTACTGTCTATACCTGTGGCATAAACTACATCAATTATGCAAGAGGCATCCAAAAGATTATCAAAGCACAAAATTGTGATTTTATTGGTGGTTTTTCCTGCAGAGGCTATGATACATTCGGATTTTTTGAAAAAATTGGCGGAATAGCTAAAGGCCATCCCAATGAAAAGGATTTTAAGAAAGCTCGTGAATTCATAAAGAATATATAGGTGATAATATGGCAAAATTATTCAAACCGAAAATGCCGAAAATAGGCGTTGAAGGACACTGGTCAAGCATGAAATTCAGTGAAAACATCCTGCAGGATGCGCTGATAAGACATGTTTTAGGATTGACATATCTGCAGATGGCGGATATCGGAGAAGTATTTGAGATTACAGAAAAGTTCAAGTCAGACACTGAATGGATTGATGCATGGTCTCAAATGGCAATAACCTTGGAAAAAAGGGCAGATGAATCAAACAGCAATGCAACAAAAGAAAGCGCATATCTTAGAGCATCAACATACTGGAGAGTTTCCCTGATGTATTTCAACTCAACAGATGATGAGCGTTTAGCCGAATACTCTCAAAATAGCCTAGACTGCTATCATAAATATCTGGAAGTTTCAGACATTGACGCAACATATGTGGAACTGCCTTATGAAAATACATTCATGCCAGCACATTTCTATAAGTCTCCAGCTGCAGGTGATAAGGCTCCATTGATGATATTGACTCCCGGCCGTGACACATTTGCGGAAGACACCGCATGGATATACAGACAGGCCCTAAAAAGAGGAATCCACTGTCTTGTTTATGATGGTCCAGGACAGGGATTTGCCTTAAGAATGAATGGAATAACATTCAGGCATGATATAGAAAACGTGATAACTCCAATCATCGATTATTGTCTGAAGAATTATGACTGTATTGATGAAGACAACATAATATTGTTCGGCATCAGCTTTGGGGGATTTCTGGTTCCGCGTGCTGCCATTAATGATGAACGTGTCAGTATGTGCATTGTAGATCCTGGCAACATTAACTGGGGAGGAGCATTTGCTGAGCGATTGGCAGTGATTGAGAAAATGCCGAAAAGGATTCGTCCTGCACAACTGGACTTCATGCTTGAAGACTACATTTACAAACATGGCGCAACAGCCGATACAATATGCGACGAACTTAGAAAATTCGACAATACAGACATCATTGATGATTTGGACTGCATGACAATCGTGATGGATGGAACTTCCGAGATGACTCAAGGCGAAGCAAAGGTATTTTATGACATGCTTGATTGCGAAAAGGAGTATTTACTGTTTGATGAGGATTCAGGTTCCCAGATGCACGCACAAATGGGAGGCTATGCAACAGCCAGTGAATTATTGCTGGATTTGGTTGAAAAACACTTATAATTTCGATTACATTATACTCCAAAAATCCACAAAAGGGTTCATATGAAACACATGAAAAAGTTCCGATACTTATCGATTTTTCATCACTAAAAACTCTTTATTTTATATAAAGAAATCCTATAAAAATACGAACATTTCGTATAAAACGTATGATATAGTTCGCAACCTTATCAATTTGAACCACAAAACTCTACTAAAAAATTTATTTTAATTAATTATAAACTTTTTGAAAATTGTTTTAACCCATGAATTGGATTAAATAAATCATCATTAACATTAATAGCTAGAATATTGAAAATAAGAGTTAAAAAAAACCTACATCAAGAAGTTTTAAAAATTAACATGTGATGTTGATGTTAAAAAAAGAAATGTGTTAACATTAATGTTAACAGAATTTAAATTTCAAAAACTTTTGGAGGCTCTCCGGAAAAGTCGGCGATAGTTGCTTTGCCTTCCTTAATGGTAAATACTTCAAATATTGGATTGTCTCCAGATTCATATAATGACTTTACAAGATTATTGGCATCAATCACCTTTTGCTTGATTTCCAAATCATCGATGAATTCGACTTTTCCAGCAATTCTGAGCCATTGGAATTCCGGAGTGGCTGCAGTCATTTCAAAGTTAGGGTTTACATCCAATTCCTTATACATTGGCTTTAGGTTGCTGGTACAGAAGTATGGTTTGTTATCTTCTGCAAAGTAGAAGAGTATAGGCCTTACTTTTGCGTTTCCGTCAAGTCCTGTAGTTGCGAGATATTGCTGAGGGTTTTCAGTTAAGAATTTTATTACTTCTTCCATTTATATCACCATTATTTATTAATACTAAATCGCTTTATTTTATTTAGCATTAATTATAAATAGGTTTTATAGCTAATATAAGCTTTTTGTTACTTTAAAGTTACTAACAATTGATTAGAGTGTTTAGTTACTTTTATGTAACTAAAATTTTATTAATAATCGCCAATAGATAAATTCATATCAAAATGTAAAAGTGATACCATGGCTAAATTCGAAAGCAAATACTGTCCGGTAAACGAAACCTTAAAAATCATTAGCGGAAAATGGCATCTTCTAATCATCAGGGATTTGTTCTTCGGCAAAAAAAGATTCAAAGAATTCAAGAAAGATAAACCTAATTTGAGCAATAAGGTTTTAACCGAATGTTTAAAGGATTTGGAATCAAATGGATTGATTTCAAAAACCAATTTGGATGACTCCAAAATAACAGAATATTCCTTGACTGAAGAAGGAAGAAAAATGAATAGAATTCTTTATGAACTGGCCATATTCACTTTAAAAAAAGATGATTCCGCAACAGATGCCGAATCTGAAGAATTTATAAAGATTTTTAAAGACACATTAGATATTGATTAACAATAAAATATTATTCAACTAAGGAGAATTGGATGAATAGAGAAGAACAACTTGATTTTCTAATTAATTATTTGATTGATGAGAGAAATGAAGCAATTGAAATTCCACAGGACTATAAAGCTAAACGAGATCTGCTTCGTTCTTTAATGAATGTAAGAATACCTTTAAAAATTTCAGACAAATTTCTAAAAGTTCAGGATGATTTCCTAACTGCTGAAACATTGGCTAAAGATTTAACTTCGGTAGAGGATATAAAGGATGTCAACGGCAAAATCCTGCTTTGGCAAGGAGATATTGTAACTTTGAAAGTTGATGGAATTGTTAATGCGGCAAATTCAAAATTATTGGGTTGTTTTATTCCCCTTCACAATTGCATTGACAACATGATACATTCAGCAGCGGGAGTGCAACTCAGAGACGAATGCAACAGCATGATGCAGCTGCAGGGACACGACGAAGAAGTGGGCAAAGCCAAGATTACAAACGCTTATAATCTGCCTTCAAAATATGTAATCCATACGGTTGGTCCTGCAATCCCTTATGGCTCAAAACCATCAAAAAGCGATTGTGAAGCATTAAAAAATTGCTATAGGTCTTGTTTGGAAATTGCAAGTGAAAATAATCTGGAATCACTGGCATTTTGCGGCATTTCAACTGGAGTGTTTAATTTTCCACGAGATTTGGCGGCCAAAATAGCTATTGATACTGTTAAAGAATATTTGGATTCAAATGAAACCAGTTTAAAGCATGTGATTTTTGACGTGTTTTCAGATGACAGCTATACAACATATAAGGATTTATTGTTTTAGGAGAAAAATATGGAACATTTCGTTAAAAGATTAGACAAGGCATATGACGCCATTGATTATGCAGATTATATTCTTGTTGGTGCAGGTGCCGGATTTTCTGCAGCTGCAGGCATTGAATATTCAGGAAAACGTTTTGAAGATAATTTCAAGGATTTCATTGAGAAATACGGCTTGACTGACATGTATTCTTCCGGATTTTATCCATTCAAAACTTCAGAGGAAAAATGGGCCTACTGGTCCCGTCATGTTTACATGAACAGATACTCCGTTGGCAAAACCGAATTATATGAACAATTATTGGAACTGGTTAGAAATAAGGACTATTTCATCCTAACGACTAATGTAGAACATCAATTTTGGATAAATGGTTTTGAAGACTATAGGATTTTTGCAACCCAGGGAGACTATGGCCTTTTCCAATGCAGCGAACCATGCCATGAAAAACTATATTCAAATAGAGATTTTGTCTTCAAAGCTATTAAAAACATTGCCGATTGTAGAATCCCCTCTGATTTAATACCGAAGTGTCCGGTCTGTGGAAAGGAAATGGTTTTGAATCTAAGAGTCGACAATACATTTGTTGAAGATGAGAAATGGATGGAAATGTATAACAATTATTCCAGATATCTGAAACATGTTGATGAAGACAAAAACACTGTATTTTTAGAGCTGGGCGTTGGCTTTAACACACCTTCGATAATAAGATATCCATTTGAACAGATGACATATGACAATCCAAACACCACATTAATTAGGTTAAATAGAAGCTCATCACAAGCAATACCTGAAAACAAAGATAAGACCATTTGTTTTGATGAAAAAATTTCAGAAATATTTACATATTGGCTTTCGAGGATTTAAATTATCAATTCTTCAGAACACATAATCTTTGAATTAACCTATAAAAATACGAACATTTCGTATAAAACAAAACTATATATAATAATGACTATAAAATAATAATAAATTCATATGAATGAATTTACTTTATGGAGATTTTAAAATGAAAGCTAATGCACAAAAAATAGCTGATGGAGTATACTGGATTGGTGTACTCGACTGGGACTTAAGAACCTACCATGGTTACACCTTAGATGGAACCACCTACAATGCATACATTGTATTCGGTGAAGACGAAGTAGCAATCATTGATAATGCCTATCCTGGAAAAACAAAAGAGATGATGGCACGTATCGATGACGCTTTCGCCCAAGAGGGAAGAGAAGTGAAAGTTGACTACATTATCCAAAACCACGTTGAAAAAGACCACTCTGGAGTTTTAGTGGATTTACACAAAAGATTCCCTGAAGCACCAATTTACTGTACCAAAATCGCTGTTAATGGCCTTTTAAAGCATTACCCTGCACTTGAAGGTGCGGAATTTATAACTGTTGGAACCGGTGACAGTTTAGATGTTGGCGGAAGAACCTTAGCGTTCCTTGATGCATTCCTATTGCACTGGCCTGACAGCATGTTTACATTGCTTGCGGATGAAACCGGAATCTTATTCCCTAACGATGCTTTCGGTCAGCACTTATGTTTCACAAAAAGATTCTCAGATGAAATCCCAGAAAACATACTGATGGATGCGGCTCAAAAATTCTATGCAAACTTGATTACACCACTATCAAAATTAGTGCTTAAAAAATTGAACGAAGTGGTTGAATTAGGTTTACTTGATCAAATCAAAATGATTGCACCATCACACGGTCAAATCTGGACTGACCCTATGCAAGTCATTGGAGCTTACCAAAACTGGGCAACCGGTGTATGTGAAGACAAAATCACAATCATCTACGATACCATGCACTACTCAACCCAACAGATGGCTCACGAAATTGCTGAAGGTGCAATGTCTGAAGGCTATGATGTGGAAATCTTCTTCTTGCACGAAGATGAAAGGTCCGAAATCGTTAAAAGTATATTGACCAGTAAGGGAATCGCAGTCGGAGACCCTACCATCAACGATGTTCCATACCCAAGTATCGGGGACATTATGTACTACCTGAAAGGACTGCTCTTCAACAGAACAGGCATCGAAAGAAAAGCGGTTACATTCGGTTCAATGGGTGGAAGAGGAGGATCACCTGCAAAACTCGCTGAAGAATTAGGAACCTGCGGATTCGATGTAATAGACACACAAGAAATCACTTTTGTGCCAAATGCCGAAGAGGAAGAAGCAAGCTATGAATTAGGTGTTGCATTAGCCAAAGCATGCAAGGAATTATAAACTTATATTAAATGTAAAGCAAATAATATGAAATTAATTAAATGAAAAGGAGATCAAGTTTATGGTAAAATATGAACATGAAATCGGAATTACTAAAGGAACTCCTGTAGAAAAATTTGTTGCAGGAAACTTCGAAGGTGAAACTAACGAAGTAGGTATCTACTTAGCTATGTCAAGACAAGCTTCCAGAGCTGGTTACGGAGAATTAGCTGAAGTATTCAAAAGATTAGCATGGGAAGAAGCTGAACATGCAGCAAGATTCTGTGAAATGAATGGAATCATTAAAGATGACCTCAAAGCAAACATCGAATGGATGATGGGCGGAGAAAAAATGGCTAACGCAGAAAAAAGAGAAGCTTCCGAAAAAGCTCAAGAAGCTGGTATTGAAACTGCTGCTGATTTCTTCAGAGAAAGTTCCAAAGATGAAGGTCGTCACTACAAAATCTTAGAAGGAATCTTAGAAAGATACTTCTAGATTCAAAAGGAAAGAATTTAATAATTCTTTCACCATTTCTTTTTTTAAATTGCTTTTTGACTAATTACGATGGTAAACATTAAAATCACCACAATTTTTAATTATGTGATAATTTTTTAAATTCACATCATCATTTAGAATTATATATGTAGTATTATTGAAATCTGCTAAATTAGGATCTCCTTCATCCAAAATCGTTAGATTAACATTCAAATGCCAACGTATGATTCTGGAGTGATGATAATACGAAGCAAAGGATTCGTTGTGATAATCAGAATCATTATTAATGATAAAGTCACATGCATCAACCAAATCTCCCTTAAAGCCCATATAATTCAAGGCGTAAACAACATCGTTTGTGCGTTCATATTCGATTGGAGCCATGAAACTTGCAGTTGAAATTAAAAAGATTACTATTAGAATAATTGGAATAGTTTTATTGAGTTTAAACCTTGATAGCTTATCAACATTAATGCTTTCAACAATTTCTTCCAATCCCCAAATCATAAAGTAAACCAAAGCTGGAATGAAGGTCAAGCCATACCTTTCCGCCTTGATGGCATACAATGATACGAAAATGAAGTTTATCAAGAAATATGCTAAAAATAACAAATCAAGGGACAGCAACTTATCATCAAACTCAAATTTCTGTAAAATTGAATAAATAAATGTCAATGCGACAAGCAGGCAAATGTTTGAAACCATATGATTTGAAACATCATTAAAACTAAATAATGACACGAATATCAAAAAAACACTGAAAATGATTAATATTTTTTCCAGATATTTTGTTTTGAATTGTCTTCTTTCGGACTTGAAGACGGAAAAATTCCTTATGCCCTTTATTAACAATCCCAATCCAATTACATATAAAAGCGCTTCCACAACTATGCCTATCTCCCGGGGCCCATAAAGCATGTTTCGAAGCATGACAATATAATAAAACTTATCACTGTTGAAGTCAATGCCTGAATAGCTATGGCCATTGAATGTTTCGATTGATTGGCCGAAAAAGGTTAGGGAACCTCCAAAATCCAAAATTAATGTTTTGCAAATTATTGCAGCTAAAATCAAACAAAGCAATAATGACAGTATAATGTATTTCAATTCCTTGGAAGATAAATAACCTTTAAATTCCTGTTTAAATAACGTTCTATCAGATATCAAGCAGTCAAACTTATCAACCACATTCCTTTTCATGCAATAATAAAGTAAAATCAGAGGCAATAAAAATCCGGCCGTATATTTTGTAAAAAAGGCTATTGCCAATAAGGGAAATGTAATGAGGAAATATTTGGGATTTTTATCAATTGCCATTATTGCAAATATCAACACCCAAATAGAAATTGAAACAAGGGGAATATCAACCATTCCTTTAGAGATATTGAATATTACTATTGAAAAACTGCCGAATATGATAACCCCGGTTAAGCTCAATAATGAATTAAATCTATTCTTCAATAAACAATATAATCCAACAAATCCCATGAAACTAAAAATGGCAGTTACAATAATAATTGCATTTTTATCAACGTACCCCATTCTAAAAAATAAGGATGTCAAAAATGAAATCACAGGAGTATAAAACAGATCTTCAGGATAAGCCACATTAAAGAAATCCAATCCCGCATATTTAAGACCGCTAAGCAAATAAATAGCAATATCCGGATCCAACATGCACCCTGACATGGTAAATAACATCATCTTTAATGTGCATAAAAATGAAAATACAATAACTATAACTAAACAAATCCAGTCTTCCCTATTTAAATCCAGCCCATTAAAATTCATATAACCCCTAAGTTATTTTATTCAACAGAAAAATTATTATATTTTCTTTATCGATTAAATCATGCGATAATTCGCATAATTACTATTAATTATTATTTAATTATTAAATAATAAATTTTTCTAAAAAATTTAATAGTGCATTTTTATCATTTATGAGATATTTAATGTTTTAATATTTCAAAAGAAAAATCAATTTCATAAATCAAAATTAAAAATTAATTCTTTAAATTCTTTTATTTTTTATTTGTCTCAATAATATTGGTTTATTTTGTTTTTTAAGATGCAAGTGGGCACTTACATTCGAAAAACTTTATATATGGCCGTTTTCATATAGTTACTTGTGCCTTGAAATGAAATATTTCAAAAGCAACATCAGTCAAACACATTGGAAAGGTGATACTTATGAATCTCAATAAAAAATTATTAACTTTACTTGCAATCTTTTGCATTATTGCATCTGCAGGCATTGTTTGCGCTGCAGATTACGGTGGTTACGCTGGAAGCAACTATCAGGACATGAACGGTGTCAGTGG
>NZ_JBGVOG010000031.1:0-23958 GCF_045126245.1 Methanobrevibacter sp.
ACAGCCTTGAAGAGGCAATTAAAATAATGAAAGATGGTGTTTCTTCTTCAGGAATTTTAAATCAACTTCCTGTTGTTGAAGATGAAAAATTAGTAGGTATTATTTCTGATGGAGATATTATTCAAGAAATATTTTAATTTAACCTATTTTTCTTTATTTTATTCTTTTTTTATCATTTTTAATTAAGTTACTGTAATATATTTCTTTTCTAGAAATGGTCTTTTTTAATTTTTTCAGTAATTATTTATTGTTCCAGTAATGGATTTTTTGCTAACATTTATATAAGATTAAAGTCATATATTAATATTGGCTAGACCGGAGGGTTAGGGGTCCTCTGTAAGCACACACCCCCTTTGGTGCAGTCGAAGTTCAGAAGGCGGCTTTTTAAGAGAATATAAGCCTAGAAAAAACAGCATAGAAACCTCGTCCTGCAGGATTGGTGGTGGTGAGATTTTTACTGGAGGGTAAAAATTAGTCATCTTCGATATGGGAATGGGTCAGGCCCGGAAGGGAGCAGCTCTACTGTTAACATGCGATGCTTGTAGAATCCCGGGGTGGAGTTGGGTTTTTTAGATCACTTATATTTTTGAGATTAGTCCACTTCTGAACATGCCATTTATATAAATAATTAAGTTTATAAATAAGTTTTAACATATAACTTAATATAATTGTTTTTTTAGTTGTCGGGATGGCCCAGCCTGGTACGGCGTCGGACTGCTAATCCGATGGTCTTATGACCACCGGGGTTCAAATCCCCGTCCCGGCGTTTTCTACAAATCTATTTCTTGGTCATGGTTGTATTCTAATCCAAGTGGGCATGCATGAACCATTACAGATTTTACTTCTGGAATTTCTTTTATGATATTGTTTTCAACATCATGCACTATTTTGTGTGTTTCATCCAAAGTTATGTTTCCATCAAGCTGTATATGTAATGAAACTGCAGCATATGAACCAAAATAATCTACTTTGATGTTATGTGCATTTTTAGCTGGGGGAGTATTATTAGCGACATCTTTTATTTTTTTAATGAATTCCTTTGAAGGAACTTTCCCCATAATGTCGTCTATATTTTCTTTTCCTATTTCATAAGCGGTTTTAAGAATCAGAAATCCAATAAATAGTCCTATTATTGGGTCTAAAATTGGATAACCCATATTTGATACGGCAACACCCACTAAGACAGCTATTGATGAGAAAATATCTGTTTTCTGATGTTTTCCATCAGCAACAATTGCCGGACTGTTAATTGATTTGCCGATTCCGATAATATATTGGCTGATGGAATAGTTTACAAATATTCCAATGATGGCCATTATTGCCGCAAACACATCGGGGGTAGTGATTAATGAGGGATTGATTAATTTTTCAATTGCACCGCCCATAATCTCCCAAGCAACGATTGTTAAAAATAAAACTATGATCAATCCGCCTATTGCTTCTGCACGACCGTGTCCTATGGGATGCTCTTCATCAGCAGGTTTTTGCCCTATTTTAAAGCCGGCATATGCTACAATTGTAGTTACAATATCTGAAAGAGTATGTGCTCCCTCTGATATTAATGCATAACTTCCGGACATTAATCCAACAATCAAATTAAAAACAGTCAAAAAGCTATTTGCAAGTATTGCAACTGTAGCTGCTTTTTTTCCTGCTTTGCTTCGAAATTCATCCATTGACTACACTCTCTTCTAAGATATTCATGGCTTTTTCAATATTTTCATAGGAATTTGCATATGACATTCTCACGTGATTTTTTCCATTTGATCCGAATGCAGCTCCGGGAACTGTAATTACACCTGCTTTTGCTGCTTTTTGAACAAAGTCTTCATCTTCAATTTTTGGAAATACATAAAATGCCCCTTCAGCATTTACTGTTTCATATCCCATTTCATTTAAACGGCCCACTATCAAATCACGTCTTCTTTTAAATTCGTTTACCATTTTTGCCACTTCATCCTGTGGTCCGGTCAATGCTTCATAGGCTCCCATTTGTGAGGTTGTACTGGCGCAGGCTATATTATATTGGTGAATCTTAAGTAACTGTTCTGTATTATACTCGTTTGCTGTAAGGTAACCTATTCTCAATCCTGTCATGGCATAGGTTTTTGAAAATCCGTTTAATGTAATAACATTATCACTATATTTGGCTGGAGAGCAATGTTTTTTATCATAGATGATTTTTTCATATATCTCATCGGAAATTACTAAAAAGTCATTGTCCATTGACAAATCTGCAATTGCTTTTATATCTTCCTTATCCATTACCGCTCCGGTTGGATTTGATGGTGAATTCAGCATGATAGCTTTTGTATCCTTTGATATTTTTTCTGCAACGTCATCTGATTTCAATTTAAATTCATTTTCCATTGAACAGTCAACAGGAACTATTTTTGCACCGGATAAGTTTATGCATGCCTCATAAGATAGAAAACTGGGGTTTGGAAGAATAATCTCATCACCTGGCTCAAAGAATGCCTGTGCACACATGAATAATCCTTCGCTAGCTCCTGCAGTTACAATAATATTGTCAGGATTAGTTTTGATTCCATTATCTTTTTTGAATTTATCAACAATAGCTTCTCTTAATTCAATTAGTCCTTTGTTTGATGTATAATGAGTTTCGTTATTGTCAATTGAATTTTTCATTGCAATTTTGATGTTTTCCGGAACATTGAAATCAGGTTCTCCGATACCCAGATTAATCGCATCTGGATTTGTCACTTCAAACATTTTTCGTATTTGTGATAATTCAATTGAACTTGTTCTGCTTGCTGGCTTTACCATAATTTTTCCCCATATATTATTTTTATTGTGCTTATTTATAAGTATTATTATTTTCGTAATTTTTATTATTATTGTAAATTGATTTTTTTCCAGTAATTATTTTTCGCATGCCCCGCAGTTGTAACATGGTGATGTTTCACACCATGGGGTTTGCTTTAGATTTTTCAATCTTTTATTTTCTATTTTCAGGAATCTTTCATTTACTCCAACATCAATATTGCTCCAGGGCAGTTCATCCGAGATATCATAATCCGGAAGCAGTTCCCTCCATTCTTTTAATGTGGGTTGTTTTGTTAAAGATTTTTCAATAATCTCACCAACTTGCCTATTTCCACAAGACAATATATATTGAATCATACTTTTTTTAGGACTTTCGCATTTAATATTATATTTTTGCATTTCTTTTTTAAGGAGTCTGGTTTTATTTTTTATATCCTTGAAATCATAACCTTCCCATTGCAGTGGAGTATGCGGTTTTGGAATAATTGGGTTTACGCTGAATTTCACATTCCGGATACTTTTGTGCATTCCTGCAATTTTTTTCATGTATTCCGCAAGGTCTTTAATATCCTCTTTAGTTTCGCCAGGTATTCCAATTAAAAAGTATAATTTAATTTTAAAATCCAGGTCAACAGCATCTTTTATCACGGAAAATATCTTTTCATCAGAAATGTCCTTATTGATCACTCTTCGAAGTCTTTCAATTGATTCGGGAGCAAGAGTGATGGTTTTAAGCCCACTTTTTTTCAAGGTTTCTAAAGTTTTTCTAGAAATAGATTCTATTCTAAGAGAAGGTGTTGAAATTTGAAAACCTTCCTTTTCAAGGCTTTCAGTAAGCTTATCCAAATTACTGTAATCGGATACCGCAGCACCTATCAGGGTAACTTTGTTAAGCCCGGTATTTTGTCTGTTTTTTATAGCAATGTCTACTAGCTTTTTATAATCTGTTTCACGCACCGGCCTATAAAGATAACTTGCCATGCAGAATCTGCATCCTCTGGCACATCCCCTGGACACATTCAACATTATAGTGTTGTTAAAAATGCTTTGGTAATTTTCATCATCGCTTTTGCTTATGACAGGCTCGGTAATGTGATATGCATTATCCATATCATTAACCAGTGCAATTTTGGTTTTGTTGTCGAATTCGGAAATATAAATCCCCTGTATGTCTAAAAATTTTTTCAGATTTCTATCTGGATTTTCCAGATATTTGTCCAAAAAGGCGTTTATTATTCCTTCACCTTCGCCAATAATGAAGATGTCAATATAATCGGATAATGGAAGGGGATTTGCCGTTGCACATGGTCCTCCCGCTATAATCAATGGATCATTTTCTCCCCTGTCTTTTCTTTTAAGCGGAATTTCAGCTTTTTTCAGCATTTCCAATACATTAAAATAGTCCTCTTCAAACTGCAGTGTGAAACTTATTATATCAAAATGTTTAATTGGAGTATTTGATTCAATGGAGTTTGTATCAGGATAGATTATCCTTTCACACCAGGTATCTTCGCGCTCATTTATATGATTATACAGTATATTATAGCCTAATGATGACATGGCGGTATTATATACATTGGGGTATGTTAATGCGAAGTGTATGTCAATCTTTTCATATTTTTTTTGAAAAGCGTTTTTTTCATAAATCATATAAATCAACTTTTTTCACAGTTCTATAATGTTATGTTTTTAACTCTCATTATAATTATCTACTTTCTTTTAATAATACTTTTTTTAAATAGCTAATAATTTATAATAGTTTTAATAAATATTTCATTACAAGCTATTAGGACAATATTATGAATTCTAAAAAATATTCAAAAGTGGCTGTTGGTGGAACTTTTGACAAATTTCATGATGGTCATAAAAAATTGTTATCGACTGCATTTGAGATGGGCGATTGTGTTGAAATTGGCGTAACTTCAGATGCATTTGGCGGTCTTAAAGGAGATATCGACTCTTGCAAAGAACGGATGAAAAATCTTAAGTGTTTTTTTTCAGACAAATCTGATTTTACAATTGTTCCTTTAGAAGATCCTTACGGGACCACAATTTATGATGATGATTTTGAAGCCATTATTGTAAGTGAGGAAACCGAACCTACCGCTATTGAGATTAATGATATTAGAATTTCCAAAGGCATGAAACCTCTTGATATTGTTGTAGTAAGCTTTGTGTTGGCTTATGATGGAAATCCCATTTCCTCAACACGAATTAGGCGAGGCGAAATTAATCAAAATGGGAATTGCATAAAATAATTGAGAAAATAATCGACATGTTTATATATTCATTTCGAGAAATAATTAAACAACGTATCAATTATTTTAATAGTTATATGTTTTATATTGAGGTGGAAAATATGGCAGTAAAAATAGACCCTGAAGCATGTGGTCACATTGAAAGTTGTCCAGTGCAAGGATTATGTATTAAACTTTGTGAACAAGGTGCAATCATTGAGGAAGATGGAGATGTAAAAATAGTCCCTGAAAATTGTGATGACTGTGATCTCTGTATCCAAAATTGCCCAAACCAAGCTATTTCAAAAGCATGAGGTTGTTTTATGTTTAGTA
This sequence comes from Methanobrevibacter sp., assembly GCF_045126245.1. Classification (GTDB taxonomy): domain Archaea; phylum Methanobacteriota; class Methanobacteria; order Methanobacteriales; family Methanobacteriaceae; genus Methanocatella. Next base: position 5,358 of record NZ_JBGVOG010000031.1, read on the forward strand.
TAGAGCGTGTTGGTGAAGAGCATCGTAAATTGGCTTATGACGATGCTAAATGTGTTGGATGCGGAATTTGTGTAGACACTTGTCCAACTTCTTCATTAAGGTTAGGACCTTTAGTTCCAATCGCAAGGGGATTAATTGAAATGGATTTAATTTCTGTTAGTGATTCCTGCGTATTCTGTGGATTATGTTCTGTAGCATGTCCGTTTGACTCATTATCATTAACTATTGATGGTGAAGATATCAAAGAATCAGATTCATACCCATCATGGGAAGTCGAGTCCAAAATTAATGATGAAGATTGTATGTATTGCGGAAGATGTTATTCAGTATGTCCTAGGGATTCAATCATATTCGAAAGAACATTACCTGAAGTTTCATCTTTAGTTAGAGGAGAAATAAGTTTCGATCAAGACAAATGTATCTATTGTTCATTCTGTGCAGACTTATGTCCTGCTGAAGCTATTACTCTTAGCAATATTGCAACATCCAGTGTTGATAAATTAAATAACAATATTGAAGTTGACACTTCTAAATGTATCTACTGTGGAGTATGTAAAAGAATCTGTCCTGAAGATGCAATTAGAGAAGTTTGTGCTACATGTATGTATGCTGATGAAATTGAGATTCCTGAAGTCACAGGTGATGTTTTCATTCTTGAAGACACCTGTGTAAATTGCTCCTGGTGTTCTGAAATCTGTCCGGTTGATGCAATTATAGTAACTAAACCATTTGAAGGTACTCTTGAACTTGTGGAAGATGAAGCTGAAGAAAAAGTATGTAAAGGCGATTCCTGCCACGCATGTCAAGATGTTTGCCCATGTAATGCAGTAGAAATTGTTGACGGTAAGGCTGTCACCAATCTGGACTTCTGTAACTTATGTGGCGCTTGTATCACTGCATGTCCACAAAACATCAGAGTATTGAACAGAACTAGTATGAAATTGAGCAATATTAATTCTGAATCATGGAATGAAATCTTAAATGCTTTAATTAGTGGAAAATAGGGTTTCCCCTATTTTCAAATTTTATTTATTAAAAAATCTCTTTCTTGTTTTAACAAATTTGCTAGATTTGTTTGTGTTTTCTTAGTTATATTTGAGATATAACTTCCTACCAGGAGTATTATTACAATTAATCCTCCAATTATCAGGATTAATTCAGCACTTCCCTGGCCTTTGTTGTCTATTTTTTTTCTATACATGGGTTCTGTTGTCAAGTATTGTGTTTCTAACATCAATGATGTCATCTTTTGCCTTTAAACTTGTGTCACTAGTTTCCATATATGATCGATAAATTGTCAGTGCCAGCAATGCAATAACAATTACTCCCCCGAACAGCAATATGTATTCGGCAGCTCCTTGACCGGAATTTTCTTTGAGGAATGTTTTTATTTTTTTCATTTTTTCACCAATTAATATTATGATTTTTTATTATATTAATATTACTATTTTATAAAAAAGTATTACTTTTGGGCTTTTTTGCATTGATTTTTCCTATTTTTTCCATTAGGTTTATTAATGGGGTCGTAGATAAAATATAATTAGTTAAATATAGAGTGATTAAAATTGATAAGGGTGAAATCGTGGGAAATACATTAAAATTAGTTTCAGGTTTTATTTTATTTGTAGTAGGTGTTCTCATTGCATATGAGACTACTGTGTATAATTTATTGGACTTTTTGTTAATTGTTGGTCTTATCATAGCAATTGTTGGAATAATTATGATTATCAGTTATTTTGTAGATTCTAACGCTGATAGGACTACTAATGCTATAAAAGAATTTATCAATTCAAATGAGTTTAATTCTCAAGCATTTGATAGGTTTGAAAGAAAATCAGATAAAAGAAATCAACCTTTGAATGTTCGTAGGGAATTCAATGAATATGATGATGTAGATTATGAGGAATTAGTTCTTGAAGATAATTATCCGGAATCACAATCCCTTGGTTCTTATAGGGAATCATTTGAAGATAATCCTAAAGCGGTTTTGAATGTCGCACCTTTGGAAGAAAAAGAGGTTGATTTTGACAGGCAACTTCATTTCACACCTTCCTATGATAAACCATTGAAAGTGACCAGAGCGCCTAGAAAACGTGAGGAAAGCTATTTCACCACGGATGTTCCGGAATTTGTTGTTGAAACTGACAAATCCGAAGAAATTAAAAAGGCATTGTCTCAGGAAGAGCCTGTTGAAGAGATTATTGTTGAACATCCAACCCCTGCAACTCCTGAAGTAAGCGCACCTAGAGACATCAAAATAGATATCAATGATCCAGAAAGTCTTCCTATTCCAAAGGATCTCAACAGTTTTGTAATCTATAATGAGGGTTTAGTGACTTCTCAGGATGCTTTTGAAGAGTTAGCAGTGAATGTTCATAAAGAAATAATGTTGGAAATTCCTTCATTAAATGATTTGTCCGACAGGGTCTTATCTCAGGTTCCAACCATATATTCAAGAGTAATTATTGATGAATTTGACGTTTCCGACATGTCTTACATGTTTTTGATTTCTTCACTCTTGAAACAGGGAGTTCATATCAGAACAGTTCCTAAGGTTCACACCGTAAACATGATTACAGATGATTCACATGCAATGATTATTTCAGATAATCAAAACGGCGTGGAGTATGGAGCTATCTATGATGATAGAAATTCAATTTCAAGCATTAGAGCAGACTTTGAAAAAACATGGAATATTGCTTCCAATTTGGATGAAAGTATCATAATGGGTAGCATCGGGGGAACAGCTTAATGGAAATTAGATGGTTGGGTCATTCAGCATTTGAAATAATTAGCGATGACAATGTCAGAATTTTGATTGATCCTTTTATCAGCAATAATCCATCCTGCCAAGTTCCGGTTGAAGAGTTAAATCCAGATATTATTTTGCTTACTCACGGACATTCCGACCATTTCGGGGATGCTTTAGAAATATCCAATAGTACTAATGCCCCAATAGCATGTATTCACGAAATTTCACTCTTTTTAGCAAAACAGGGTATTAGAAATATTGGAGTTAACATCGGAGGGTCATTCATATTCAGAAACATTAAATTCACAATGTTGGAAGCAAAGCATTCATCAGATATTGATGTGGTTGAGGAGACTGTTCCGGGTGGTGTTCCTGCAAGTTTCCTAATTACTTTTGAGGACGGTACTAAAATATTCCATGCTGGTGACACTGGTTTATTTGGTGATATGAAAACTATTATCGGTGAAATTTACAAACCGGATATTGTATTGATTCCTATTGGCGATAAATTCACTATGGGTCCTTTTGAAGCGGCATTAGCTTCAATGTGGTTAAATCCGAAAGTGGCAATACCTATGCATTACAATACATTTCCACCAATCGAACAAGATCCTGCAATTTTTGCAAATTTTGTCAATCAGTTTAATCCTAAAATTGATGTTGTGGTAATGAATCCTGACGAATATTTTGAATTTAATCCTGAAGAGTATCAGGATTAACCTTTTTCATATTTTTTTCTTTGATGATATTCCTCATCTATGTCACATTTTCCGGAAGGCAATACCCTTATAATGTCATCCAGACTTATCAAATCATCTTCATTGATTTTATTTAGAATTTTTTTAGCAATTGCCTCTTTTTTTGTAAAACCAGGTTTTAAAACAACAAAGTTTTCGCAATGGGCTTCAAGGGATTCAACCGGACCTGCCATAATGCGTTTGCCTTCATAGTCCACAATTCCAATAGCCAATTTCACCCTTGCACCGCGGATGTAATTCCTGTGGCCTCGTATAACAAATGACCCTTTTGGTAAAAACTCCCCCGCTTCAGGTGTTTTTGATACCTGTTCCGGATGAACCCAAAAGACGTCTTGAGATGTGAAACCTTTTGACCAAGCAGATGAAAATGATGCGGCAAACTCCCCTGATTCTTTAAGGAGTTGGTCATTTAATTCACTGCCATTTAATTTTATGGCGGTTGATGTTGCGCCATGTATATCCGCATGTAAATAAATATCATTTGGTTCCAAATATTTTTTTACAACACCTTCATTGGAGTTTGCATCACGACCTCCAATGACTAAAATGCCCTGTGAGCTTACAAACCATCTCAATTTTTCAAACCATTTGAGATTTTTCTTGACTCTCTTTTTAGGCACGGATATGTTTTCCATTGCAATATCCTTTTTAGCTTTGATGTCTTCAAGCTGCCTTTTGGTATTTTCAATAGCTATCAGCGCACCTTTTGTTTTTCTTTTTGCTTTTTTAGCTTTTTCGTAGTATACTTCAGCATTTTCAGGAATTGTCAGTTTAGGGTCAATGTTTATTTTTGTATCTTCAATGTCTAATGTCAGGACCCCCAATTTGTCTATTGATTCATATATTTGGGCATCTTTTATTCCATTTTTTTTAGCATCCTTCAGTGTTTTTCCAATCTCTTTAAATGAGTAGTCCTTATCTCTTGCTGAATTGACAACATTAATCATATTATCGATGGTGGTGTAATTAGAATAGATTACCTCTCCCTTATGCTGGCTTTCAGCTATTGTCTTTTCAAAATTATCAAGTGTTTCTTGCTGCAATCTTAATCTTTTTTCAAACTTGCCTACCTTTTTGTTCCAGGCCGCTTCCTTAACATCCTTGATTCCGGTATTCACCTTTTTTGAATAGAACTCATCACAGGCTTCATTGAATGTATCGTAATGGGTTTTCTCATAGGAATCATATTTTACCAAATCAAGAGGAACAACATCCTCTTTGGAATCGCTTTTTACAATTTGAGGTTTGATGGATTCATTTTTCAAACTGTCAAATAAGTTTTTAAATCCTTCATACAATGCATTAAACTGCTCTTCGGTAATTTCATTGTTTAAGGTGTTCTTATCAATATCCGTAATTTTATTTGCCCTTGCGATAATCTCTTCAGCATATAGGCTTCCAAGCCCATTTATTGCAAGCGTTCTGACAACGTCGCTTTCATTATTTTTGAATAAGGCTTTAAATTCTTCAGGTGTTACTGTAATGGGGTTTATTCCCCTTTCTTCAGGGAACACATATTCCCTTTTTGAACTTATGTCCCTGGAGCTCCAGTGTTTTCTTTTGAGAGGCAATATGATATTGTTCTCATCATCCAGAAGGATAATATTCCCCTTATCGAAAAGTTCAACTATTATTGTGTAATATTTGTCCTTCTTTACCTTGATTTCAACTACACGATCAAAATTATGCTGCTTTATGCTTTCAACATGAGCTCCTTTGATTCTTTTTCTCAAAAGCATAGGAAATGTTGGCGGATTTGTTGGATTTTCAAGCGGATATTGGCTGGTATGTATTCTGGAACCGCATTGCATCACCAAATCAATCCTTCCGGTTCCAGGTACATGGAATCTCATAACGACTATGTCTTTGGTTGGTTGGAATGATTTGTCTACTCTCGCACCGCTTAATAATTTATTCAATTCATCACTTATTGTATAAATGTCGACATTGGACATTGTTTTCATACTAACACCTTTAAACTATCAATACTTTAATATATTATAATCACTAAAATTATATTAATATATTTAATTATGGAGGATATAAATGGACACAACTATTAAAGTTACAAGTATTCATATAATAGCTGCTCTTTTTTCAGCTTTAATTTCAACCGGTTTGACTCTTGGTTGGTTTGGATTTAAAAATGAAATTTTTGCAGGCTTTGTTGCATTAATTATATTATATTTTGTCGGCCAATTCTGTCAAAAAATTGCTGGAGATGAAATTACTGGGTTTTCTCAATGGTTATGGGATGGAATAGCTCCATTTTTCTTTACATGGGTTATTGCATATACAATATTTGCAATGTATCTATAATCCCCCGAAGAATATCCAAATAAACGCTATTATCAATGAAGTTATCAATAAAACTGGGGCTATAATTTTACTGACAGCCACAACTGAACTGATTGTTGAGATTAGTTCTGTTGAATTTTTTGGACCGAATGTTTTAAGATTTCTAATTTTTTCAGTTCCAGTTCCAACTTCAACTTTTTCTAAATCTTCTATTGCTTCAATAATGCTTGATCTAACATATTCAATAATTTCAGGCCTTTTTAATATTCCCACTGGATTGTATCCTCTTGAAATGGTGTTGACTGTATGGGTGTCAGTTGTCATCACTTCTATTTCATCTATTTCCAAATCGCTGACCGCGTCGATAATCTCCTGCCTGAATCCGATTTCCATGTTGTTTGAATCAAATAATATATAAGCTGTTCTTTGATTGCCGACTTCAATTACCATGGTCTTCAGACCGCTTTCACCTATTCCCTCCTGTTTGTCAAAGCTTCCAAGGGAATTATAGGAACATCCAACTTTCAGGTCATTTTTGGCTTGATTCGGATCTATCTTGTCTATTACATCGATTAAATGGAATACCTCTGCATTTCCAGGCAATACCTCACCGCTTTCAGGTTCAAAAGAGTTGTGGCAGTCCACAATAACTGAATCCTTAACGTTGCATTTGCTTCTGCTTTGGGCCATCATTGTTAGCCCGACACCAAATTCAATGTCGTCACTGCCTTCAGGCGCAAAGGTGGACAGTATAACCATACCCTTATTGAAGAACTGCACTCCAATATTGGCCTTTTCTGAGTTATATCTTACGAATTTACTTGCAGCAGGGGAATATTCAACTTTTTTTAATCCTCTTTTAACTGCATCCTCGATTTTATCAATTTCTGAAACTGCAATCGGGTTGAAATCGTGAGTTGAAGGTCCGTGGGCAACCATTGTAAAGTGGCCGAATTTGTTAGCAAGGATTGTTGGCATATTTGAACCTCCCAAATCTCCAAGAGGGCCCGGATGGACTGACGGTGAAATAAACAATGCCTTTATTCCATTTTCAGCTTTAAAGCTGACGAAAGTAACCACGGTGTCTATTGCCTCACCCATGCTTTCAAACAATCCTTCAAGTGAGTTAGATCCTTCATTCATATGTGCAATAAATAAACTTAATAAATCCAATACTCCAATTCCCAAATTCTTCTTGAATGGGGATGCGATAACTGTAATGAATGCATAAATGGCTAAAACAAATATTATTCCTGCAATCAAAGCTTTAATGGCTATCTGTAAAATTACAGGACCTATAAAACTTGTATCTGTAACAAAAAATGTAATCAGTATGTACATTGCAATGATGAGCACGGGCTGGAGTAATCCTGTTATTGCAGCTTTTGTAAATCTTATTTTTGCTGTGGCCCAGAAAACCAATGTGTTAAAACCATAGATTATAACACAACCGAACAATAATGAGTTTAAAAACAAATCAGCATGTATGATTCTTGATATGACTCCTCCAATGACTAATATTAATCCTAAAATTGTCATCGAAAGTCCACATAAAAACATTGAATGTTTAATTTTTACGTTGATACCATCCAACGTTTGGATGATTTGCTGATTGACGGCGCCGCTCATGATTGATGGAATGCCGATTATAAGTAAACTGTATAGTCCTCCGTAGATTACTCTCTCTAATATTCCATATCCTGTGTTATATATCAGGAAATATAAAACACCTGTTAAAATACTTATTATTGCCATTCCAATAATAGAAAATTTAGTTTTCGGCAGGGTGGTAATATATTTTGATAATCCTGCAACGCTACTCATACTTGACATGATATTTTGTCCTACACTTTTTATTAAATGCTCATATAAAAGTTGGTCATAAGAAATATATTAAATTTGTTAAAATGAAAATAATACATTTCACCAATCAAGCAGAGCATCTTTATTTAAAAATATTTGTCACAGAGGTATATTAAATTTGACATATGATTTTATCCTACTATTTTTCTTTGATTTAGAAAAGTTTAGGGTAATGTTGTATATCCCTACTTGACATAATTTTTTTCATCACTATTTTTAACCATTAATTTTATTAAAGCTAAAAATTTTATATAAACATAGATTTGTATTATTATAATATATTTTACTTAATGGGTGTGTAAATGGAAATAAAGTTGAATGTACCGATAACTGATGAAAATTTAAGTGATATAAATGCGGGCGATGTAGTTTATTTGACCGGAAACATATTGACTGCACGTGACCAGGCACACAAAAGACTTCTTGAGGAAGGTGCTCCATTGGATATTGACGGGGCGGTCCTTTTTCATGCGGGACCAATTATAACTCAAAAAGATGGAAAATATGAAATGGTTGCTATCGGCCCCACCACTTCCATGAGGATGAATCCTTATCAGAGTGATGTTCTGGATATGGGTCCCAAAATCGTCATAGGAAAAGGTGGAATGGATGACACTGTCCGTGAAGCATTAATCAGAAATAATGCGTTATATGTGGTTGCCACTGGAGGGTGTGCAGCTTTATACGTTGATGCTGTTGAGGAAATCGAAAGCGTTGACTGGTTGGATTTGGGCATGCCTGAAGCCATGTGGAACCTGAAGGTTAAGGATTTCGGACCGCTCATAGTTGCGATGGACAGCAAGGGCAATAGTTTATATGACTGACTTTAAGAACAATAAGGAATACTTATATATAATTTAGTTTAAATCTTAATTTATCATTATAATAAAATAATTTTTTGAGGTTGTGTTAATAATGGCTGATATCAATGAACTCGCTGAAAAAAAGTTTAAATCAAGAATGACAAAAATCAGAAAATGCAATAGGGATGCGGAAGAAAAACAAAAGTTTTCCGAGAAATTTGGTACTTCTTTCGAAATAGAGTTCCAAAATAAAAATCCTGATAAACTTACCGACGGAATAACCATTTTTACAAGCCCTGAAGGTAAAGTTTTATTCGCCGAATATTATTATCAAATTCCTGAGGAAGAGGAATACACTTCCGTGGACATTAATGAAAAGCAATTGAAATCCATTTTAGAATTTTTTGAAAATTATAAATTAGAATTGGATGACTCTGATTAGATGATAGTTGATAGCTCTTTAGACGAAGTTAAAAAAAGGGAAAACGCTCTTTTAATTATTAAGGATAAAGTTGAAAATGATGGACGTTCTTCTTTATTTGATTTGACTGGACTATCTGGAGGATTTATAGCAACTCCTTCTGAGATAAACCTTTTGGAGACATATGTTGGCCCTGCTATTTTTGAAGAGGAACTCCAAAGTGTCGGAAAAGAGCATATGGGTGGAGATAAAATTCTCCCCTTGAATAGGACATCTTCAGGGATACTTGCAACTATTCTGGCTCTTGTAGCTAAAGACACAAATGTTGTCCATTATCTTGCGGAGTTACCTGCCCATCCATCAATTCCAAGAAGCTGCAAATTAGTTGGAGCTAATTATTCGGAAACTGATGATTTTAATGAGTTTTCAATACCTGATAACACTTCATTGGTTGTTGTCACAGGTTCTACAATGGATCATAAGGTGATTGACGAAGATGAGTTTAAAAAAGTAATCGAAATGGCTCATGAGAAAAATATTCCTGTCATGGTGGATGATGCATCAGGTGCAAGACTTAGAACAGTTGTCTTCAATCAAGCTAAGGCATGTGATTTGGGTGCTGACATTGCCATTACAAGTACAGATAAGTTAATGCCCGGCCCGAGAGGGGGATTGATGGCAGGTCGTGAAGAGTTAATCGATGAAATTAAGGTTAAAGTCAATCAGTTTGGTCTTGAAGCACAACCGCCTTTAGTTCTTGCAATGTTGAATGGTATTAAAAATTTCAATGGGGATAATTTAATTAACAGTTTTGAGAGAAAAGATGAGTTATTTGACTTATTGAAAGAAAATTTCAACAATTTTGAAATGACACCTACAGGGGTTATGATTTCACCTGAAGGCTTAAGAAATGAAATTAATGCAGACCATAATCTGTCTGATAATGATTTGGCGTTCGTATTTTCTTTTATTTTACTAAGGGATTATGGAATTATTACTATTCCTGCAGTTTCAATGCCTGGCGCATCTGCAACAATCAGATTTGATTTGTCAACTACAGATGCTTTCAAATTAGATTTAAATGATTTATATAAAAAAATAGAATCTTCATTTAAAAAACTACAGGATGCAGTTTCAAATGAAGATGAATGTAGGGAGATCGTATTCAGTTTTTGATAATACATTCTCCGGAAATTACTTTTTCTAAGGTTCCATCAATTTTTTCAACAATAAGGGCTCCTTCTTTACCGATACCTACCACATATGCATCATAATAGGTGTTGAATGGTTCTCTAACTTCTACAATTTTACCGATTGTGTATGAACGTTTTCTCCATTCTTTCAGGATTTCTTCATATCCTTCGTGGTCAAAAAGTTCGCTGATTTTTTCAAATTCTTCCAGGAATAGTTTGATTAGGAGGTTTTCATCTCCTTCTCTTCCAATTTCTTCTTTGAGTGTTGTTGTTCCTTCCTGCAATTCTTCAGGGAATTGATCCACATCAAGATTTGCATCAATGCCCACTCCAACAATAACATTTTCAATGGTATTGAATTTGGTTACTGCTTCTGTCAGGATTCCACAAACCTTTTTGCCTTTTATCATAATGTCATTTGGCCATTTAATCTCAGGATTTTCCACACCAATTTTTTCCAGAGTCTTTGCAACTGCAACTCCTGTTGCTAAAGTTATTAATGGCAATCTTGAGTAATCTACATGTGGATTTAATACTATGGATAGCCATACTCCTCCTAAGGGGGATGACCATGCTTTACCTGATCTTCCTCTTGCTTTTGTCTGTTTTTCTGAGATGATCACGCTTCCATCTTCAATACCGTTAATTGATAAAAATTTTGCAACGGTATTTGTTGAGGCCACTTCATTGTAGATATACAGGTTTTTGCCGATGTATGTTGTGTTCAAATCTTTCAAAATTTCAGACGCTTTGATATGTTCCTTATCATCTTTTCCAATTTCTTTTACTATGTTTGAAAAATCACTTAAGTTAACATCTTTAATTTCACTTATTGTTTCATCAGAAAGTTTATTTTCCTTTTTTAATAAGTTAATAATTTCTTCGTGCATTTAACAATCTCCAAATTATTTTTTTTGCATTTGTTGATTTTTAACAGCATTTTGGTAAGATCCAACAGCAGCTGAAATGGCAGCTATTTTTTTACCAGGCATAAATGTGGACTTCAATCTGTTCACATACTCTAAATCTTCAAGAATGACATTTTCCATTTCTTTGTCAATACCTTTTTTGTGCAGGTCGATAAAGTGAGTATTCAAATCTCCTGAAATGAAATTAGGATTTCTTAAAATAGCTTTATGGAAAGGAATTGTAGTTTTCACTCCTAAGATAATATATTCGCTTAAGGCACGTTTCATTCTATTAATTGCATCGTTCCTGTTTCTTCCATAGGTAATCAATTTAGAAATCATTGAATCATAAAATGTTGGAATGGTATAATTCATGTATACTCCACTGTCTAAACGCACACCAGGACCTCCAGGTGATCTGTATCCGGTAATTTTACCCGGGTTCGGTGCAAAGTCATTAAGCGGGTCTTCCGCATTGATACGACATTCGATTGCATGGCCGGTTACCTGAATATCATTTTGACTGTAGCTTAGCTCTTCGCCTGCGGCTATTTTAATCTGCTCTTTGATTAAATCGGTATTGGTTACGAGTTCTGTAATTGGATGTTCCACTTGGATACGTGTGTTCATTTCAAGGAAATAATATTCTCCATCATCATACAGGAATTCAACAGTACCTGCGCTGGTATATCCAATATATTCTGCAGCCTTTACTGCACTTCCACCCATTTGTTCCCTTAATTCGTCAGTCATGATTGGGGAAGGTGCTTCTTCAAGAAGTTTTTGATGTCTTCTTTGGATGGAACATTCCCTGTCGGCCACATGTATTACATTTCCATGCTCATCAGCTAAAAGCTGGAATTCGATATGGCGTGGTTTTTCAAGATATTTTTCAATAAATACTGTTGAATCACCGAAGTTGGTGGAAGCAACTGACTGGGTTGATTCGATTGCACGTACAAGTTCGTCTTCTTCGTAAACCGCACGCATACCGATTCCCCCACCTCCTGCGGAAGCTTTCACGATAACTGGATATCCGATTTGAGCAGCTATTTCTTTAGCTTCTTCAATATCGGTAACTCCTTCAGGTGTACCTTCAATAACCGGAACGCCTGCTTTCTTCATAAGCGCTTTTGATGTAATTTTATCTCCCATCTTGTGGATTACATCTCCGCTTGGTCCGATGAGTTTAATCCCATTTTTTTCACATTCTTCTCCAAACTTAGGATTTTCAGCTAAAAATCCATAACCTGGGTGTATTGCATCAGCCCCTGAGTCTAGAGCAATATTTATGATTTTTTCTATATTTAAATATGATTTAGCCGGTGAAGGGTTACCTAGAGGATAACTTTCATCAGCATAGTTTGTATAAAGGGAGGTCTTATCTGCATCAGAGTAAATAGCTACACTTTTCATGTCAAGCTCGCGACATGCACGCATAACTCTTATTGCGATTTCTCCTCTATTTGCAATTAATACTTTTTCAAACATATGAAACCTCAAGTAATTTTTTCTTAATAATATAATTATATTAAATATAATAATTAAATATGTTGATTAGATGAAAAAAATTACCCGTAAAAAGCATTTGGAAATGAGACTTCAATCAATTCCCTCTCACCCAAAACCGAAGGTAAATCTTGAACAGTATACCACCCCTTCAGCAATCGCTTCCGATTTGGTATGGAATGCATTCTCATTGGGTGATATTGATGGAAAAAATATCATAGATTTTGGTTGCGGCACAGGAATTTTTGCCATAGCATCTGCACTAATGGGCGCAAATTTATCAATTGGTGTAGATATTGATGAGGATTCAGTTAATTTAGCTAATGAAGTTTCATATAATTTAAATGTTGATAATGTAAAATTCATTAAAAGCGACATTGCTGATTTTAATTGTTCATTGGATGTAAATACTGTATTTCAAAATCCTCCTTTCGGATCCCAAAGAAAATCTGACAGCGGTCAGGATTTGAAATTTGTAAAAAAAGCTATTGAACTAAACCCTAATGTTTTATATTCATTTCACATGGCATCCACCCAGGAGTTTTTAGTGAAATATTACCGGGAGAATAACTTAAACATCACACATATTTTCAGGTATGATTTTCCCATTCCTAAGATTTATGATTTCCATACTAAAGATAAACAAAATGTAAGTGTTATTGTGATAAGGGCGGAATTGTGATTATTCTAACATATTTTTTTTAATATTCATTGAATGAATGCTTAGTGCTGAATTTTAAAAGTTTATTAATTAAAAAGATTAATATTTATATATATTTTTATAAATTCGATATTCAAATTTTATTTGTTTAAAGTTGGTTGCTTTTTTATATATAAAATAGTTTGATGAATTTATATTTGGCAATGGAGATTTTTTTGATGGAGCAAAGTCGTAATAATGCAGGAAAAAAAGCATCAACGGTTGCAATAGGGGCAAATTGTCTATTAACTGTGTTAAATATTGTAGTCGGGTTTTTTGGTGGAAGTTATGCGTTGGTTGCTGAGGGAATGCATACTTTTACGGATATTGTAACTTCTGTCATCGCTTATATTGGATTTAAAATCAGCCAAAAACCTGCCGATGAACAATTTCCTGAGGGTTATGGTCGTGCCGAAGCAATAGCAGGGCTCATTATTGTGATTTTTTTAACGTTTATAAGTTTTGAAATTATGGATATGGCACATCATAAGTTTCAAAATCCAGGCGCCATTCCAGTTCCTGATCATTATGTATTGATAATGGCCGCTTTAGGCATATGTCTTAACTATTTTATCAGCAGATATATAATTAAAATAGGAAAAGAAATTAAAAGTCCGGCAATTGAGGCTGACGGATATCATCAAAGAACAGACATATTTACGTCAATAGCTATTTTGATTGGTGTTTTTGTAGCAAAAATGGGATTTCCAATACTCGATCCAATCATCGGCTTTATTATAGGTTTGCTGATTCTAAAGACTGCATACCTTATTGGAAAGGAAAATATTTTGAGCATTATGGGTTTCGTTCCGGAAAATGAAGAGCTCATTTCAAAAATTAAGCATATAGTTGATGAAATTCCTGATGCGCACAATGCACATAACATTAAATTCGATAATTTCGCATCATATCTGATGGTTACTCTGCATGTACATATTGATGCTGACCTGACAGTTCGAGAAGCATATGAAATTACATCTCAGGTTGAACAAAATATTTTAAAGTTGCCCGAAATTCGATTTGTTTCAGCAATACCATGTCCATATAGTGAACACCACGATTAAAGATTATAATTTCAAAATTTCCTTTTTTTTCTAATTTTTTCATAAAAAAGCAATACCTTTATATAGGGGATATCATATATTTTATATTAATATATTCTCTGAGTATAAAAAAGTTGGTAGCATAAAAAGAAGCTACGGATATTATAATTGATATAATATTTTGTAAATGTGTAAGTCTATTTAGTGATAGCTATATAAATGTAGGGTAATCTTTATATACTTTAGTTTACATAATGTAAGGTAATGTATAAAGATGAGCTATCTATATTTATTCCAAACTCATTTCTTTCTGAGTCTAAAGATCTTAAAATTCGTACTTATAAAGTAGGGATTTTAGGCAGAGCTTTAGCTATTTTTCAAGCAGATAATGTCGTTATTTATAATGATGACAATGTCAAGAATGAAGATGGAGAGAATGATGGAAGTTTTATTGCTGAAGTTTTGAATTATATGAATACTCCTCAATATCTGAGGAAACAAGCAATTCCTATAAAGGCTGAACTGAAGCATGTAGGTATTCTTCCACCGCTTAGAACTCCTCATCATCCTGTTAATAGTCAACCAGACGTGGGGGATTATAGACAAGGTTTCACTGTTAAAAGAAATAAGAAAGGAACTTATGTTGATATAGGTATGGATAAACTTGCATTCTGTAAAGAGCAACTTTCAGTTAAAAGAATTTTTAACTTTAAGATTACTAAAATTGCTAAGAAAGAAGTAATAGTCACACCTGATAAACCAGATGACGTTTACTGGGGATACAATGTGATATCCTCTAATAAGAGTCTTAAAAATAGCTTAAAATTAATTAAACCTGATCTTGTAATTGAAACTACAAGATATGGAGATTATATTGATTCTATTTTTGATGAATTAAAGCATAAAGTAGATGAATGTAATAGTATTGCTATTTTATTTGGTGGCCCTTATTCTTCAATTCAGGGCGATGTTTCTAATCCGAATTGGGATTTGCTTAAAGTAAATACTATTCCGGGTCAGGGAACTGAAACCGTCAGGACTGAAGAGGCAGTTGTCGCTACACTTTCTTTATTTAACTTTATGAGATTTTAATTCTCTTTATAAATTTATTAGTTTTACACTCTAATAGATAACTTGCTCAACTTTTTATACATTGATGTTTTTAGGACTCACCTAAAAATAAACTTGGCACAGAATGATTTATACATTGAATATATTCTTAATTGTGCTTCAATTGAATTAAACTCAATGGAATATATTGAAAATTAATATTTATCTAGTTGTAATTGTTTTTACGGCTATTTATTATTTCGATGAGGTTATACCTTGTATAATTTTATCAAACTTGTACGAATGCTATTCATTTAGCAATTCGAATTAAAAAATTAAATTGATTTAAAAAATAAGGAAAAAATTATAATTAAGGAGGTTAAATTAAATGGTAAGACATCACCAGCCAAGAAAAGGGTCTGTTGCTTTTAGTCCAAGGAAAAGAGCAGCTAAAGAAACCCCTAGAGTAAAGTCTTGGCCTCAAATTGATGAACCAAAATTACTCGGCCTCGCAGGTTATAAAGTCGGTATGACTCATGCTTTAGTCACTGATACTGATAAGAACTCTCCAACCAGTGGTATGGATGTTTTCACTCCTGTAACTGTTTTGGAAGTGCCTCCGGTCGTAGTAATGGGAATTAGAGCTTATGAAAAAACTTCTCGTGGTTTGAAAGTAATCACCGAAGTACTTGCAGATAATTTAGATGAAGAACTTTCAAGGAAAATTTCTCTTCCTAAAGAGTACAATAAATCTGAAGCTATTGCAAAAATACAAGGTGCATTAGAAAACACAGAAGAAATTAGGGTTTTAGTACACACCAATCCAAAAGTAACTAGCGTACCTAAGAAAAAACCGGATATATTTGAATGTGGAATCGGAGGATCAAGTCCTGAAGAAAAATTAAACACCGCATTGGAATTATTAGGTAATGAAGTGAAAGCTAGCGAAATCTTCAATGAAGGAGAATTTGTTGATGCAATTGCAACTACAAAAGGAAAAGGATTCCAAGGTGTAGTTAAAAGATGGGGAATTAGAATTCAATACGGTAAAGCTGTTAGAGCCGGTAAAGGTAGACACGTAGGTTCCATTGGACCTTGGACTCCAAGAAGAACCATGTGGACTGTTGCGCAAGCAGGTCAAATGGGATACCACAAAAGAACCGAATTCAACAAAAGGATTTTGAAAATTGCATCAGCTGATGAAGTTGATCAAATCAACCCAGATGGTGGATTTGTAAAATACGGGCTTGTTAAAAATGATTATGTTTTAGTAAAAGGTTCCCTTCCAGGACCTTCCAAAAGATTAGTCATCTTAAGACAACCTATCAGACCTAATAATAAAGCTGAGGATATACCTCAAATTAATTACATAAGTACAAAATCTAAACAAGGGGTATAATCATGAAAATTAATGTTTATTCTATTAATGGGGAAGTTAAAGAAGAAATCGAACTTCCAGCTATTTTTGATGAAGTATACAGACCAGATTTAATCAAAAGAGCTGTACTTTCTGCACAATCTGCAAGAGTACAACCATGGGGTAATGACCCAATGGCAGGTAAAAGAACCTCTGCTAAAGGATGGGGTTCAGGTAGAGGTACCGCAAGAGTACCTAGGATTAAAAATGGTTCAAAAGCAGCTTTCGTACCAATGGCTATTGGTGGTAGACAAGCACATCCTACTAGAGCTGAGAAAAATCATCACGAAAAAATCAACATAAAAGAAAGAAGATTTGCAATCAGATCTGCTGTTGCAGCAACTACCAATAAGGAAATTGTTGAAAACAGAGGTCACAAAGTTGCAGACTTAGAACAAGTACCTATTATTGTTGAAGATGAAATCGAATCAGTAAAAACTGCTAAACAATCCCGTGAAATATTCGAGAACTTAGGAGTTTATGACGATGTCATCCGTGCTAAAGAAGGTAAAAGAATCAGAGCTGGTAGAGGAAAAACTAGAGGAAGAAAATACAAAAAAGTAAAAGGACCTCTTGTTGTTGTTGGTGAAGACAAAGGAATTTCCTTAGGTGCAAGAAACCATGCTGGTGTAGATGTTGTAGTTGTCGAAAACTTAAACGCTGAATTATTAGCACCAGGTACTCACCCAGGAAGACTCACTGTTTACACTAAATCAGCTGTTGAAAAGTTAGGAGGTTTATTCCAATAATTTGGAAAAATAGGTGATTATTATGGATTCATACTCAATTATTATTAAACCTCATGTTACTGAAAAAACCATGAACTTAATCGATATGAACAATGAAATTACTTTTGTCGTAAATCGTAAAGCTAACAAAAAACAAATCAAAAGAGCTTTTGAAGAGTTATACGAAGAAGAAGTTGCAAAAGTCAATACTCATATCAACACCAAAGGTGAAAAAGTAGCATACATCAAACTTGTTGAAGAAGAAATGGCAGAAGAACTCGCTGTCAGAATAGGAGTATTCTAAGGAGGAATTTGAATGGGAAAACGATTAATTCATCAAAGAAGAGGTAGAGGAACTCCTGCACACCGTGTTGCTTCTCACCGTTTTAAAGATAAAATTAGATACAGATCCTACGATGCATTAGAAAAAGAAGGCAGTATCAAAGGAAAAGTCATTGATATTGTACACGACCCAGCAAGAACCGCTCCTATTGCAGAAGTAAAATTCGAAAATGGTGAAAAGAAATTTATCTTAGCACCTGAAAGCATTCAAGTCGATGATGAAATTGAATGTGGTATTTCTGCACCTATCAAATTCGGTAACACATTGCCTCTTGCTGAAATTCCTGAAGGAACTCCGGTTTACGATATTGAAAATACACCTGGAGACGGAGGTCGTTTTGTAAGATCTTCTGGAACTTATGCTAATGTTGTCACTCATGATGCTAACCAGACTGTTGTTGAATTACCATCAGGGGAATTAAAATACTTAAATCCTAATTGCCGTGCTAGTATTGGTGTAGTAGCTGGTGGAGGAAGAAAAGATAAACCATTCCTTAAAGCTGGTAAAAAATGGCATGCTTATAAAGCTAAAGGTAAGAAATTCATGACTGTCAGAGGAGTAGCGATGAACGCTGTAGATCACCCTCACGGGGGAGGTAACAGACAACATCCTGGTCGTCCAACTACTGTTTCAAGACATGCACCACCAGGAAGAAAAGTTGGTTCAATTGCAGCTAAAAGAACAGGTTTAAAAAGATAGATAGAGGGTGTTTCATTGGCAAGAAAAGTATTTAAATATAAAGGTTATACTCTTGAAGAATTACAAGCTATGTCTTTAGAGGAAGTAATGGAATTATTCCCTGCAAGACAAAGAAG
>NZ_JBGVOG010000032.1:0-14986 GCF_045126245.1 Methanobrevibacter sp.
ATTGAGATACTTGCCCGATTTAACGGAATAAATTCGGCTGAAAATTCTGCATGGGCTTTAAAAATTGATTTTGCAGAACATGCACGAATGTCACAGCTAAGCAATTACAGCATATCCAAAAATCACTTCCTTAAATTTGAAAACAACAGATTCCACATTTCAAATTACAGCTATCTCAAAATGATTAAATCCGAGATTCCAATTTTATTAAGGGTTTTAAAAAGAAAGGAATCATATTACACCTCAGTTTTATTTTTCCGATTTGTTTACACATTATTATATCCATTTTATAGAAATAAACGCATTTGGCTATTTATGGACCGAAGAGAAAATGCAGACGATAATGCAGAGCATCTATATAAATATGCAATCACCCAGAAAGATGGAATCAACAAATATTTCACGGTCAATGAGGACAGCAGTGATTTTAAAAGACTTTCAAACCTTTCAAACCTCACCCCATTTTATTCAATTAAACACAGGTTCATCTATTTGTTTGCAGAAAAAATAATCTCGTCACATCCCGATGAAAACATACTAAATCCGTTTCATGAAAAGAATGTCACCTCCTATGCGGGACTGATAAACTCCGATAAAATTTTCCTGCAGCACGGAGTTACAAAAGATAATGTGTCTTCATGGCTTCATAAGTTTGATAAGAATCTGAAATTGATTGTTTGCGTTTCGGATGAGGAAAAAAAGTCATTTTTAGATCCCGGATACAATTACGATGAGAAAATCATTGAAACATTAGGTTTTCCAAGATTTGACAATCTAACTAAAACTAATGAAACATCAAAGCAAATCCTTATCGCACCATCCTGGAGAACCGACCTGCACAACATGACTCCCAACTATATCAAAAATTCCGAATACTTCAAACATGTCAACTCCCTAATAAACAATGAGGACTTAATACAATTGGCAAAAGAAAAAGGATATGCAATCATATTTAAACCCCATCACTTTGTTTACGAGTTCATTGATTTATTTGACAAAAATGATTATGTGAAAATCGATTATGACAGCACCTATCAGGAACTGTTCAAAACATCAGACTTGTTAATTACCGATTTCTCTTCAATAGCTTTTGATTTTTCATATATGAAAAAACCGGTGATTTATTATCAATATGCAAAGGACTATAACTTCAAAGAGGGCTATTTCAAATATAAAACCATGGGTTTTGGCGAAGTGATTGAAGATGAAAGGGAATTAATCAAACTTACAAACGAGTATCTCACAAATGATTGTGAAATGAAAGATATTTACAGACATAGAGTAGATACTTTTTATAAATATAATGACAAAAATAACTGTAGAAGAGTTTACGATGCAATTTTAAATTTGAAAAATTAACCAGGGGATTTATTTTTGAGTTTTAAAGAAAAGATTTTGACAAAAAGTAATTCTTACAATTATTATAAAAAGCAAAATGCCCAATTAATTGAAGAAATTGAAAAGCTTAAAAATGAGAAAAGAACTAATTTGAGAGAGGAATATATAAAATCATACAGACATGCAGGTTCTTTTTGTAATTGGACATACATCGATTATTTTTTTAGAGATGATTTTGAAGATAAATTCAAGGAAGCCACTAAACACCTCAGCGGCGAATCAAAAAACATTTATAAATGGATTTTTTTAAGGGCCTTGGCAGTGAATTTGATTTCAAGAAACTCACTTTATTTTGACCACGAATTAAACGACCAGAAGAGATTTACAGAATTCAACAAAACAAATTCGAATAAAAACGAGATTGCAGGATTTAAATTCACAGGAGATTATAATTTACATGCATTTATTGACTTGCATTTAACTGATGAAGATAAGGAACATATAAAAAATAAAGATATTATCGATGCAGGTGCATTTACAGGCGATACCGCATTGCCTCTGTCCAAAATAACAGATAAAAATGTTTATGCATTTGAACCCTTCGAAGAATCATTTGAGCTATTGAATAAAAATATTGCCGATAACAATATCCAAAATATAATCCCCATAAATAAATCATTAGGAAATATTAACGGCGAGCGAACGTTATACTTATCCGGAACCAATGTTCAGGGCATTACAAGTAATCCCGACACTCGACCTTATGACAACGAAATCAAAGTGGAAGAAACAACCTTGGACACATTTGTCGAAGAAAACGATTTAGATGTCGGATACATTACAATCGATGTTGAAGGAGCGGAGCGAGATTTGTTGAAAGGAGCAATAAATACTATTAAAAATCAAAAACCGATATTAAGCATTAGTATTTACCACAGTGTGAACGATTATTTCGAAATAATTCCTTGGATTGCAAATCTAGAAGTAGGATACAAATTTGAAGTGTTTAAAGAACAGCCTTGGCCTTTTTTAGGAGATACTGTTGTTCAATGTAGGGCAAAATAAAATTTATCCAGTGATTATATGTTAAAACCAAACAAAAATGAATATGATTTTAAAATTTCTGTTGTAATGGCAGTTTATAATACTGAAGAGTTTTTAAAGGAGGCTATTGAAAGTATTGTAAACCAAAGCATTGGTTTTGAGGATGTTGAATTGATTTTGGTTGATGACGGAAGCAGTGACGGATCAAAAGAGATTTGCAAGGATTATGAAAAAAGATTTCCTCAAAACGTTAACTATATTTATCAGGAAAATCAGGGTCAGGCGACTGCAAGAAACAATGGAATGAAAGTTGCAAGAGGAAAATACATTAATTTCCTTGACAGTGATGACAAACTAGAACTAAATGCCCTGGAACTTGTTTATAAGTTTTTTGAAAGCCATTACAATGATGTGGATGTCGTTTCGATTCCAATAAAATTCTTTGACAGGCAGCGCGGAAACCATATATTGAACTATAAATATCGTTCAACACAACTGATTGATTTAGATGAACATCCGGATTACATTCAACTTTCGGCTTCTGCATCATTTATTAAAAAGGAAGCAATAAAGGATTATATTTTTGATCCGCATCTAGTTGTTTCCGAAGATGCAATATTCATAAATAAAATTCTTTTAGAAAAAAGAAAGCTGGGCGTGATTTCAAGGACCAGTTATTATTATAGAAAAAGACTTTTGAATGATTCAACTGTGGATTTATCTGTAAAAAGCAGAGATTATTATATTCAAAGGTCTGAAATTTTCTTTAAAGAACTTCTCAATTATTCCAAATCAAAATACGGGGAAATCTATGATTTTATTAAATATACGGTCGTTTATGATATTCAGTGGATTTTCAATATGGGAAACATTAAAGAAATTCTGGGCGAAGAAGACCTTGAAAAACTAAAATCCATTTTATATGAAATATTGCAGGAAATTGATGACGAAATAATCCTAAAACAAAGATACCATGATAAAAATCTTAAATACAACATTCTAATTTTCAAACATGGAAAAATGGAAACAGAACTGGGAGAAAATAACGTTAAAAAATCAGTCAACGGCCATATTATTGACGAGTTATATTACCACATATTTTATATTGATGCCTTTGAAATCCATAAAAATAATGTAAATATGCTGGGCTATCTGAAATCATACTTCAAATATCCGGAAGTTAAAATCGAAGCGGTGAAATATGGTGAAAATGAGTTTATGGAATACTGGTTAGATTACGTCAATAAAAGAATTCCCGGATTTTTAAAATGGAACTATCTAAACGATGAGGGACGCAAATATAAAACAAACTTATTTAATATAAGTTCAGACAATCCATTGAATGAATTAAAGCTCAGCGACTTCACCAAAGATGTTAATTTAAATGATGAAGACATTATGCTTGAAGATATTAATTCAGAAGATGAATTTTTAAAGATAAATTATATTGACAAGAACACTTATGAAACTGCAAAAAATGAAGTTCTCAAAAAGTATTTGGAAAATCATGGGGAAGTTTACGAATCCAAAAAAATCGAATATCCATTAAGAGGAAAAAAATATTTGGATTTGGACAACATATCACATTACAATTTTGAAATTGATATTCCTTTAGAGGAATATGAAGATTCAAACATTAAACTTAGGGTATTATATGGGCCGAAAAACTTTTATCTGAACGTGAAAATGGAAAATTACTCAAAAATTACAGAAGAAAGTTTTTATTCAAAAAAAGAAAATTATCTAGTTCATTTTGAAAACAATACATTCAAATTAATCAGATATACAATACCTAAATTATTAGAGTTAGAAAAAGCGAACATTGAATTTTTTGAATCGCAAATCAGACATGGGTTCAATGACATAATCAATTTTAGAAAACATTATTATTATTCATTTATGGAATATGCAAATCGGAGAATCTGGCTATTTATGGACAGGCCGAGTGTAGCTGACGACAATGCGGAGCATCTTTTCAAATACGCTTTAAAACAGGATGACGGCATTGAAAAATATTTCGTTTTAAATAAGGACTCCAGAGATTTTAAGAGGTTAAGCGAGATTGGAAATGTTATTGAAGCGGGATCCGAAGAACACAAACTACTGGCATGCCATGCGGAAAAAATCATTTCATCCCAGGCAGATGCCGTGGTCATTAATCCGTTCTATAAGCAGGAGAAGTTTTACAATGGGCTTTTTTCCGCAAAAGTGTACTTCTTACAACATGGAGTAATCAAAGAGGATATTTCCTCATGGCTTCATAGATATGACAAATACTTATATTTAGTTTTAACCTCAGCCAAAGCAGAATACTGTTCACTTTTCAATCCAAAATCACAATACAATTATACTGAGTCCACCGTTCAGCTTTTAGGACTTCCAAGGCATGATTATCGTGAAAGATTAGAAGACCGGAAAGAAATTGTAGTGATGCCATCCTGGAGAAGGTCACTGGAACACCTTACCGAAGAGCAGTTTAAAAATTCCGAATTCTTTAAGGCATACAATTCCCTATTGAATGATGAGAAACTGATCGGATTTTTAGACAAGCACGGGTATACATTAATTTTTAAACCGCATCATAATTTAAACGAACATCTGCATCTATTTGACAGACATCCGTCAGTTGAATTCGACAATATTAAATCGGATGCTGGAAGTGCGCATACATATAATGACATTTTCAATCACTCTTCACTGCTAATTACCGATTATTCCTCTGTAGTGTTCGATTTTGCATATATCAAAAAACCGATAATCTATTATCATGCTGTAGAAGATTATCATTTTGATATTAAAAACAGTTTCTTTGATTATGAAACAATGGGCTTTGGAGAGATTGCTAAAAGTTCCGAAGGCCTGATTAATTTAATCATGAATTATGTAAACCTTGATTGTGAAATGAAAGACAAATATAAAAAGAGAGTTGATGATTTCTTTGAGTTTAGGGATAAAAACAATTGTAAAAGGGTTTATGATTTCATATTGAATGATTCGATTGATGAGATACCTCAAGAATTAAGTAATGATGACTTAAATAATCTTCTAAAAAGTTTTGGAGATGACTTTTACAAAAATGTTGATTTTGAAAAAAGAATAACTAAAGAACGCATTAAGAAAAATGAATTAACAGAAAAACTTGAAGCCAAAAATAATGAAATTGATTTATTGAATAAAGAACTGGAAAGAAAACAAAAACAAATTGACACATTATTAAATTCAAATAGTTGGAAAGTAACAAAGCCACTTAGAAAAACAACTGAAATGTTAAAAAACAACAAAGGTGATTAATTGAGCGCGTATAAACTATCCATTATCATTCCAACATTCAATTTAGAAAATGACATCAGCAATGCATTCGATTCAATAAAATCCCAAACAATGGGATTTGAAAATATTGAAGTGATTTTTGTAGATGACAATTCTACTGACAATACATTTAAAATCATAAAAGATTATTCAAATGAATACGAAAATGTTAAAGTTTTTAAAACAGATGAAAACAGCGGATTTGCGGGAAAACCAAGAAATATCGGTCTTGAAAAATCAACTGCAGAATATGTGCTGTTTCTTGACGGAGACGATCAGCTTTTAGTTGACTCCTGCGAAGTGCTCTTGAATAATAAATCAGACATTGCAATCGGGTCACATATTAACTGTTATGACAATGGTGTTTTGGAACACAATCCTGCATTGCCGATAGGTAGAAATGAAATTTTTGAAACTGTGGATGACGCCAATTTATTAAATATCACACCTGCAATTTCAGCGAAGTTATTTAAAAAGGAATTATTGGTTGAAAATGACATCAAATTTGCTGAAGGAATTCCTGCTCAAGATTTGATATTTTTATTGGAGGCTATACTGCATTCCAACAAAACCACTATTCTGAATTATCACTACATATATTTCAGAAACATACACAAAAACTCCGTTTCATATAAAATTACTGAAAAATACCTTTTAGGCTTAATTAAAGCATATACTTTAATTGCAGAGCTATTTGAAAAATATTCAATAGACCATAACTTCCAGGAACTTGTTTTCAAAAAGCACATCGGCTTTTTCACCACACAAATTTTAAGAGCATATAATTTAAATAACTTGACTATCGATGAAGTAAATGGAATTATAAACTCAGATTCCTTTAAAAAATTGGCTGAAAAAGAAATTTTTAAAGACAATCCTCAATTTTGCGAATATATCAAATGCATGTTTGATGGGAAATACAATGACGCAAAAGAGACTATTGATAACATTAAATTAAATGTTGAAATCAGCAATAGCTATCTGAACATGAAAAATAAACATAATGACCTGAAAAATCAAAATGAGGAGCTCAATAACAAAAATAATAATCTGAAGAATCAGAATAGTGACCTCAATGATAGAAATAATGACCTGAAAAATCAGAATACAACATTAACAGAGCAAAACAATAATGTTAACAACAAACTTATGGAATTAAAAAAGGATATGGAAAGCATAGATTTGAAAAATAAAGAATTGGTTAAATCAAATGAACATCTGAAAAGCGAAAATTCAAACCTGAAAACAGAATTGGATACAATTAAATCAAAGAAACTATGGAAATTAATAAACAAATTTTAAGGTGAAAGAATGCATAAAAGTTCTGTTTTAAAAATGAGATACTTTAAAGAAAATTATTTGAATCCTGATACCGAATTAAAAATACTGGATATCGGGTCTTTTGATAAATCCGGAGATTATAATTATGGAATGATTTTAAATGAAGATAATTGGACTTATCATGGTCTGGATTTAAAAGAAGGAAATAATGTAGATATTATAGTGAAAGACCCATATAAATGGGATGAAATTGAAGATGAATGTTACGATTTAATTATTTCCGGTCAAGCATTCGAACATATCGAATATTTCTGGTTGACCCTTGAGGAGATTAAAAGAATCATGAAGCCCGGAGGGATGCTTTTCATAATCGTGCCGAGTGCAGGTCCGGTTCATAAAAATCCATATGACTGCTACAGATTCCAGGAAGACGGCATGAAGGCAATGGCAAAATACATCAACTTCGAAATAATTGAGTTCAGAACCGATTATGATGAATCTTCAACCCCATGGCATGACAGCATTTTGGTTGCCCGAAAACCCGAAGTCATAAAAGATGGAGACATCAGTGCCAGAATAGACAATGTCGAATATAAGATGGATTTGATTTTACAAAAAATCAAAAGATAAAATCCGCTATTCAAGATAGAAAATTAATTCTATCCAACTTTTTTATTGCGAAACATGATAATTTTTATATATAAATTAGAATAGAATTTTATTTATGAACCTTAAATCGGATAAATCGGATGAATCATTTAGTATTTCAAAACCAAATTATAGGGATTTAATAATATTTTTAATACCTTTCATCATATTTTTAGCATACCTTTATGTATATAATCCAGGTGTTCTGACTTATGATTCATTCAATCAGCTGCACCAGATTGCTACAGGCCATTTCAGCAATTGGCATCCGTTTTTCCATACGTTCATTGAGATGCTATGCCTGAAAATTTATGCAAGCCCCTTATCCATAGCGGCTCTTCAGATACTGGTGTTTTCTACAATGTGGATGATAATCTGCAAATACCACCGTGACGATGACGGTGAAAACAAAACATTTATTCTGCAGATAATCCTTACATTAATAATCTCTCTAATTCCGATTAATGCGATTTATGCAATTACATTATGGAAAGACGTTTTATTCAGTTATTTCATAATGTTTTTATGTTTCCTGATTAAAGTAATGCTTGATAAAAAAGGCAAAGTTGATTTGAAACTTGTTGCAGTCATGGCCGTGGTCATGGCCTTCGTATCCCAATTAAGGTTAAACGGGATTTATCTAATAGTAGTCCTATTGATTATCCTTACAGCTTACCTGATTTTAAAAAAGGAATCCGAAAAAGTCTGCATTGCACTTCCTGCATTGACAATAGTGTTCATTTTACTGATTGCATCACTGAATGTTGCATATGATGTTGAAGATAATCAAAAGGATTATGTTTTTGTCAAAACTTCACATATGCTGGCAGACTATGACCTGCATCTTGATTTGGATGCCTCAGACAGCGACAAGATACATGAAATGATAAACGAAACCCAACTTAACAAATCATACAACATCTATTATTCGGATCCAATAAACTGGATTTCCAATGAAGAGGTTTACCACAACGATCCACAGACATATCTGAATATGGCAGTCAAATATTCACTGCAAAACCCGCAGCGCGCCCTATTCTACCTATTCAAATCCGCAGATATTGTATGGGACATAACAAGAGATAACGACTGGACCGGAGAGGCCTATTACATCACCGGCAAAGGGCCTGGAGCAGAAGCCGCCAAGGAAAAATTCTTCTCAATAATCAATTCAACACCTGAGGCGAATTATGAAGATGTTTCCAATTATAATGAGGGAACCGGAAAATTCAATTTATTGAGTGCATTTGTAAATGAAGCTAGAGTAAATATAATTTTGGATACTCTATTCAATAGCCCTGCACTGTACATGTACCTGGCAATAGTTTTATTAATATTAATGCACATAATAACTAAATCCAAGGACATATACCTTGTCTATCTGCCTAACCTGTTGAATATAATAATCGTTTTCTTTTCAATACCAGTTCAGGACAACAGGTACCTGTATGCTAATCTATTGGTCTGTTATCTGTTGATGATAATTCTAATAAGTCTGATACAACTAAAAGACAAATCCGATGCGGATCTATCAAGAAAGCATGAAGAAGCGATTGAAAGGCTCAAAAAAGAAAATACTATACAACATGAAAATGTTGAGGACTCACATCCTCAAGAAGATGAGATCATGCCTCCTGAAAGGAAAGAGACCCCAGAAGAAATGGAGGCTCGAATCAGGGCAGAAATATTAAGAGAACTTGAAATGAAAAAATAAAAAAAGATTTTGGTGAAACTATGATAATTACAAAAGGAGAAGACCTTCTTGAAAACGAAGCCATTGAATTTGTAGGTGAAGTTCCAAACCTAATAAACAGTCAGATTTACGTTCATGGAGAAAACAACATTCTTGTTTGTGAAGAAGGCGTTACATTAAAAGATTCCAGAATTGATTTTCATCAAAACAACTCCATTTTATACTTATCAAGCAATAGTCATGATTATCGGGTGACAATTTCACTCAATATAGATAGTACCTGTTTTATTGGAAAAAACAACTTCTTTAACGGAATTACCGCAATTGTCGCATCAGAAGCCAAAAACATAGTTATCGGAAACGACTGTTTCTTTTCATATAATGTGGTCATCAGGGTTTCCGACGGCCATGGAATCTATTCTACAAAAGACAATAAAAGGTTGAACCATGCAAAAAGCATTTTCATTGGAGATCACGTGTGGTTCGGTCAAAATTCGATGGTTTTCAAAGGCAGCCAAATTCATTCAGGTTCAATAATCGGCGCAGGTTCAATCGTATCCAATAAGATTATCCCATCAAATGTCACATACGCGGGCAGTCCCGTCCGTTTAATCAAGGACAACACATTCTGGATTCCACATTCAACTCAGGGATGGAGTGCAGAGGATATTGAAAAGATGGAGGAATACAGCAATGAACTTTTCATTTACAAAAGTGATGAGTCAACCTTGGATTTCAATGAAATTGATGAAGAGCTATTGAAATCAAATGCCGAAGAATCCCTGGAATACCTTACAATTATCCTTTTAAACAACAATAAAAATCGTTTTGCTTTAAGCGAGGAAGAC
This sequence comes from Methanobrevibacter sp., assembly GCF_045126245.1. Lineage (GTDB taxonomy): Archaea > Methanobacteriota > Methanobacteria > Methanobacteriales > Methanobacteriaceae > Methanocatella. The sequence goes on from NZ_JBGVOG010000032.1 coordinate 10,162, forward strand.
AAATAATAAAAAGATGAATTCTTAAACAACATCTTTTTGCCAAAAAAAGACAGCAAATAAATGTTTACACTCGCAACAATTACAATCTTTTAAAAAAAAATTCGAAACTACGGCAGTGTAGATTCGAACTTTATGCTTTTTCACGACTTGTTAGTCAACAATATATTATTACTTTATACAATATAAATTAGTAGGTTCAATCAACATTGCAACAAATCATGACTTTTCAACTATCAATTTAATCAAATTTTCCTTAATTATTTTGACACATTCTTCGGCTTCACCATCTAATCTGAAAGGGTCTTTTGCAGATACACCATACTCATCTAAAATTTCACTTACATTAACTGTCCTATCAACATCAATTCCCTTATTTTTTAAAATTGTATTGACAATTGTTAGAACATCCGTTGATGGTTATGATCAGCTGCTTTTTGAGCATTTAATTATTGATGCCATCGATGCCAGCGGATGTGGATTCCCTGCATATTGATATCGCATCGCTGCACTCATTTCTGCAATCCCCAACTGCAACGCAAGCCACCAGAATATTTGGACTCATTCCGTTGCACGGAGCCAATGCCTTTCTTCTCCTTTAATACACCTTCAAAGCCTAAAATCCTAAATCTAGCAAAACATTACAATTTAAAACCTGTTCCGATAAACTGGGCGACATCGCGGCCGGTATCGTCTGAGATGTCCACGTTGATTATGGATGATGTGCGTCCGCTTTTCCTGCAGGTTGCTTTTGCAATTAACTTGTCGCCTTTCGGAGCGGACAGGTAATGAATGTCAACCTGTTGGGCAACAGTTAACTGGTGAATCTGGTTGGACAAAACAGCAAATGCAAAATCCGCCAATGTAAATATTACTCCACCCATTACTCCCCCATAAGCATTTCTATGCTCATCAGTCAGGCTTAAGCTGCAGATTGCCTCATCCTCACTTAGCTCGTCCAATGTTATTCCAGTATTTACTGCAAACTTATCCTTGTAAAAAAATTCCCTAGCGCTTTCAATCGTATTGAAGTTAACCATTTTAACACCAATATTATTTATTGACATATGCCTAATTAACATTTGTGAAAATAGATTTTACAATTTTTTAATATGGGGCCAAAACCAAATCAACAATATTGAAAGCAAACAAGAAAAGATGACCGCCGGAGGATAAACAAAATATCCGATTATCATTCCTATACCCACAACAAGCACGGTTGATAAATAATAATGATTATCCAAAACCATCAAAAGGGCAATATTTGCCGGATCGACATTTTTAAGAGCGTTGGATGTTACTATTGACAATAATGCTATAACGATGAAATCAATCCCATAACATGCCTGGGCGACAAATGAATAGAAATTTTCCGCAACAAAAGTTGACAAATACGGAATCAAAGACAAGACAAACATTGAAGCACCAATTGACCATATGACCTTGCCGTCAATCCTATTTACAATTCCAAACAGGTTATTGTTATAATTCCAATAATTGAAGCAAACAATGAAACTGATTATATATGCAACAAACTCCAATTTCAAATCAAACAATGCCTCCCATGACCCTCCTGCAGCCATAGGAATTTCCAAAACGATGACTGTCAATATAATTGCCACGATTGCATCGAATAACGCTTCAAACCTTTCGCTGCTTTCAATTTCAGACTTTGCAATGACCGATAAAACAAACCAATAGAAAGTAGCCAGAATACATGAAACATAAATCCCCGGAACATAAACAGTATAAGTAACCAAGAATCCAATCAAAATAATCAAAATTGGAATATATCTCCTGTAATCCTTCAAATTAACCTTCTTAAGTTTCTCATTATACGGATTTGCGTTAACTATCAAGTATGTAGATGCAGTATAAAGAACATTAGTGAATAAAAACAACATCCCGAACATGACCTGGGAAGGAATGGAATCCGGATATAGGGCAACCCATGTCGCAAAGTAAGGAACAAGAGATATGATGAATATTAAACCACCATACACCAAAACAACGGAATTGTTTATCTTATCAACCATCTGGAATAGATTATGGTCATTATACCAGGTGTTGAAGATAATTATAAAACATGTGAGATATGTTATGTACCTCATATTCAGATTTAAAATGGCCCCCCATGTTGCGGTTTCGGGCTGGGTAAGCTTTAAAACCAAAACTGTAATAATAATTGCAAGAACTGCATCCATGAATGTTTCAAAACGAGTCGTGTCCATAATAAATTATCTGAAATTAATCATATAAAACACTTTTAGTGAATGCTTCAAAAAATTTACATTAAATATTACTAAATGAAAATCAAATGGGCTTGGAATTAGAGCAATATTATTGTTTGAAATAATCTTCATTAGTTTTCTGCTGACCCAAATTGTTGAAAATGTAAATCCTCTGGATTCGCCGGTTATGGTTTCCAATGCATTTACAAGTAACTGGTATGCTGTTCTTGGCACTTCAATTGCAGGTAAAATCAACTATTTAGTTCTAGTTTGGGAGGTTACATGTTGTCCGGCGTAGCTACAGCCACATTTACGGCAGAAATACTGATTTCATATTTAAATAAGAAATTAAATGAAGTCAATGAAAAATTGGATAGATTAGAGGAACTGGTTAAGGAAAAATAGAAATTTCTCTGTTTTAAAATTTTCATGTTTATCAGTTAATTTTATATATGCTAAAGACCATAGTTTACCTAACGAACGATAGGTAGGCAATAATGAACACCAAAGAAAAAATTTTTGAAGTTTCTCTCGATTTGTTTTCAAAAAAAGGTTATGATTCAGTTTCACTAAGGGAAATAGCAGAAGAAGTTGGAATAAAAAAGAGTTCTATATACAGCCATTATTCCTCAAAGGAAGAAATATTAATGGACATATTTAATCAATTCACAAGCGGATTCGAAATCGATGATGAAGAAATTCAATTAAGCGAAAATAATCCGCTACTGGAAAATCCGGAACTATTCTATCACAAGGGATCCGAAGCAATAAAAGAAATGCTGTTTCAAGAGACAAACCTTAAAATCTGGAAACTAATTCTAATTCAAATGCACCACAATGAAATCATCAAATCCTTTTTCGAAAATGAAATACTGGTCAAGCCATTGGTATTTTGGGAAGGGCTGTTTACACTATTAAAAGAAAAAGGAGTCATACGCAAAGATTCCAATCCTAAGCTATTGGCCAAACAGTATTACAGTTTTCCGATTTATCTGCTTTTAGAGATATGCTCAAAATATGATGACATACCGCAGGAAGTCCTTGAAGACTTCTTCAGCGAAGCCGAAGAACATGCCCAATTCCTTTTTGAAAGCGTGAAGGTGAGATGAATGGAAAATGATTTCAATATTCAGGAATATCTGGCCGAAGGGGTTGAACATATTGTGAAAGATGCCATCCGCACATCAATCAAAAATCCCAAAGAAAGCCTATTTTTACTCAGATTTTCCAAATCTGCAAAAAAAGCCACCAAAATCAGACAAGAATATGAAAAGGATAATCAAAACATCCCTGCTTTTTTAATTGCAAGCATTACAAGCAGCTGCAACCTGCATTGTACAGGATGCTACTCAAGGGCCAACAATGCATGCAGTGATGATGCTCCGGCAAATCAGCTTACAGCCGAAGAATGGGAAGACATATTCAGCCAAGCAAAAGAAATGGGAATAAGCTTCATTGTTCTTGCCGGTGGAGAACCAATGATCCGGAAGGACATTATAACTAAAGCGTCCAATTTTCCCGAAATTCTATTTCCAATATTTACAAACGGAACCATGCTAAATGACGATTACCTGAAATTGCTTGACGACAACAGAAATCTAGTTCCAATCTTATCGATTGAAGGGGATGAAAAAATCACGGATTCAAGAAGAGGCAAAGGCGTTTATAGACAGCTGGTTGACTCCATGGAACTTATGAAGAAAAACAATGTAATCTTTGGCGCATCACTTACGTTTACAAAAGGCAACCTATCCTCTTTGGTTGAAAGGGAATTCATCGACAAACTTCATGATTTTGGATGCAAGGTAGTGTTTTTCATTGAATATGTTCCGGTTAATGAAGAAACAAAAAACATAGCTCCAAACGATGAAGAAAGAGAATTATTATTGGACAATATTGAAGACCTTCGAAAAGAATATTCTGACATGCTGTTCATGTCATTTCCAGGAGATGAAAAGGATTCCGGAGGCTGCCTGGCTGCAGGAAGAGGATTTTTCCATATCAATTCACAGGGAGGAGCGGAACCTTGCCCTGCATCACCCTATTCAGACATAAACGTCAAAGACACATCACTTCTTGAAGCCTTAAATTCAAAATTATTCAGATCCCTTAGAGACGGAGGGATTCTTATGGATGACCACGAAGGCGGGTGTGTCCTGTTTGAGCATAAGGAAGATGTAGAAAGAATATTGGATAATTGATCTCTTTGATAAATCCAAGCAAATCGGCCAATTAATTCTAATAAAAAATAAAAAATTATAACTTTAAATTAAAATTTAATTCTTTAAATTCTTTTATTTTTTGTTTATTCAAATAATATTGGTTTATTTTGTTTTTTAAGATGCAAGTGGGCACTTACATTCGAAAAACTTTATATATGGCCGTTTTCATATAGTTACTTGTGCCTTGAAATGTCATATCCTAAATCGGCATTTCATACCCAACATATGAAAAATGGTGATACTTATGAATCTCAATAAAAAATTATTAACTTTACTTGCAATCTTTTGCATTATTGCATCTGCAGGCATTGTTTGCGCTGCAGATTACGGTGGTTACGCTGGAAGCAACTATCAGGACATGAACGGTGTCAGTGG
>NZ_JBGVOG010000033.1:0-2351 GCF_045126245.1 Methanobrevibacter sp.
TTCTATTTTCAAAAAGAAGCAAACCCATTTTTAAATCATCAGTGTGGTTTCGCTAATCAACGGTGGTATTTAGCTAATTATCAGAGATGTTTTACGGATTAACACTGATGATTTAAAAATAGATGAAGACAATACGAAAAAATCATTTGCGACAAACAATAAAAATCCCTCAATGAGGGACGATTACTATTAAAACCATCGCTCATTGAGGGACAAATTATTTAAACGGCTTATAAAAATGGCACCATATAGAGAGGCAAATAAGTTATTCCATCTTCCACTTTCAAATCAGATGCATGGATGACATAAGGTGTTGACAGATAACTGGCATATTTGGCAAGGCACTTCCTTAATGAAGTCAAAGTATATCGTGAAGAAGACTTTACCTCAATCGGAGATATGTTGTGACGGCTTGTCACCTTGCTTTTCGCTATCAGAAAATCAATCTCCATCCGTGAATCCTTATCCGACATATTCGGATTGGAATAAAAATAAAGCTTATGACCAGCCGTACGAAGCATCTGCGCTACAATGTTTTCAACAATCATACCATTGTTCATCTCCAATTTATCAAGCATAATCTTCCGATACAACTCTTCAGACACAATGTCGTTTTCATCAAAAGCATGACTGATAAGCAATCCCGTGTCGGCCATGTAACATTTCATGGTAGAAGTCTCTTTGTTCAAGTTCAATCCAATACTCGGTTCTGTAGTATTATAGCATGTATTGATAATCATAGCATCGTCCAGCCAGAAGAAAGCCGTTTCATAATCCCTTGAACGTGCTCCTTCCTTCAAAGCCGATAGTCGGAATTTTTTCTCATGCTTCTGCAACTGGGAAGGTATTTCCTCAAAAATGCTCTTTACTTTTGTGTCATACCCTTTGGCAAACTTGGATATGTCATTCCGGTAAAGTTCCAAAATCTGGCGCTTTACCTTATCTACACTACTGAAATTCCTGGTCTTTACATATTTGTCTACCGCTTGAGGCATTCCACCCACAATCATATACTGGCGGAAATAATCCATTGCCTTCCGATGCATCATCTGACCCATCTCCTTTTTGGTTTCAAAACAAGCATTAACAAAAGGCATCAACATTTCTTCTTCCATAGCCCATAAGAATTCTTCAAAATCCATCGGGTACATCTTGATATGTTCTTCCTCGGAAGGAATGACGATATTTTCCACATTCTTTTTAATGGAAACTAACGAGCCAGTCTCTACATAGTCATATCTTCCATCTTCAACCAAATATTTGATAGCAGCTCTTGCCTTAGGATATTGCTGAACCTCATCAAATACAATAACTGACTGCCTTTCATACAAAGGAGTAGAAGTGTAGGCACTCAAATACATAAAAAAAGTATCAAGGTTATCCAAATAGTCTTCAAACAGCTTTTTTATTTCCGCATTGGCTTTATTGAAATCTATAAAGATATAACTTTTGTATTCCTTTTGAGCAAACTCACGTACAATGTAACTTTTTCCTACACGTCGGGCACCATCAATCAACAGAGCCGTTTCGCCTTGACTTTCCAGCTTCCATTTCAGCAATCTATCATAAATTTTCCGTTTCATATCACACCATATTGAGATTATCAAACAATCTAACAATACACCAAATTGAGATTATCAAACATTGCAAATATACACCAAATTGAGATTATGACAAAATAAGCACCATGAAAAGATGTATCCAAACAATAAAAATCCCTCAATGAGAGACGATTTTGATTAAACCATCGCTCATTGAGGGAATGCCGCAAGTGATAAAGTGAAGCTACTTACAATTCATTCTTATAAATCGAAGCCATGACCTTCTGGTATTGGTTCTCCAATTGCATGCGTGCCTGGAGATTCTTATACACCGATTCGGCCTCAACGAAATATTCAATCAACGATATCTGACCTTCCTTCAAGGCTTGCTTCAAGAGGTCGAGCGACTTGTATAACAATGGCATGTCGTAAGCATTCATGGCCTCCTTAAGTTGTTGCATTTCGTTAAAGAGTGCCATAAGGTTGTTTTCCACTTGCAGACGGGCATCTTCCTGCATCAACTGGGCACTGAGGGCTTGCGCCTTGGCTATCTGCACTTTCTTGCGGTTGGAGAACAAAGGAATGGAACCACCTACTACAAAACCATTCATGGACATTTCACTATCGGTATTGCGACGGAAACCTGCCTGAAGTTTCGGAAGCCAATCTTGCTTGTTCACAGATACTTGCTTTTCGGCCGCCTTGGTAGCAAACGACAACGCTTGCAAATCAAGGTCAGAAGCCACGACTTCATCACGCAAGGTATTGAAATCGGTTATCTCCTTTACTTGCGGATAGGTTGTTTCTGAA
>NZ_JBGVOG010000034.1:0-22883 GCF_045126245.1 Methanobrevibacter sp.
TTTAAGCTTAAAACCAAAGGCCATAAGAATGTATCATCTCTTCACAACTCTACTTTTGAAATTACAAAGGACGCTGAAATTGGCCCAACTGCCGATTGCATAATCGGTGTTGGCATGGACAGCACCATGTTAAACTTTCCCCAGGACTTTAAAGATAAAATAGCCAATCCCAATACCAAGATTAAGGTTATTCTAGACACTGAAAACGGTCATGATGAAATAACCGGTTTTGGTCATGAAGATTTGACTTTGACTCATCCTACTGATATCGTTTGCAGAACCAGTGACTATACCTGCTCAAGAACATTGATGATCAATGCAGATAAGGCGGCAAGAGATCTTGACAAAGACCTGATTGAAGATTTAAAAAATGAAAAAATTATGGAAGTAACTATAAAATTGTGCTAAAAACAGATAACTTTATATAACTTAAAAAATATATTTTTTTATAACTACTTTTGTTTTATGCGGGGGTGGTCGAGCGGTCAAAGGCGCTAGGTTGAGGGCCTAGTGGGTCAGTCCCTTCGCGGGTTCAAGTCCCGTCTCCCGCACCATTTAATAAATTATGTAAACTCTTTTTTTAATTAATAAGTTATTTATAATAATTTAACTAAAATATAATATAAATTAAACTTATTTGGTGATAAATTATGAAGGCAGTAATTCCAGCAGCAGGTTTCGGTACTAGATTTTTGCCTGCGACTAAAGCTCAACCTAAGGAAATGTTACCTGTTTATGACAAGCCAACTATCCAATATGTTATTGAAGAGGCGGTAGCTTCCGGCATTGATGACATTTTAATCGTTACAGGTAGAAATAAAAGGTCTATTGAGGACCATTTTGATAAATCATTTGAACTAGAACAGACTTTGCAGAGTGCAGGTAAGGACGAACGCTTGAAACAAGTTCGTGCAATCACTGATCTGGCTGATATCTGTTATGTCAGACAAAAGGAGCAAAGGGGATTAGGTGATGCGATCTACTGTGCTAAAAAGCATATCGGTGGAGAACCATTCGCTGTTCTTTTAGGAGATTCCATAACCAAAGGTTCTACTCCATGCACCAAACAACTGATTGATGTTTATGAAAAATATGATGCATCCGCAATTTCACTTGAAGCGGTTCCAAAAGAAAAGGTGGAAAGATACGGAATCATTAAGGGAAATGAAGTTGAAGAGAATGTTTATAAAATAGATAAACTTGTTGAAAAGCCATTGGCCCATCAGGCACCTTCCAATCTGGCTATCATGGGTCGTTATGTATTGACTCCTGACATTTTTGATAAGATTGACGAAACCGAACCGGGTGTTGGCGGTGAAATTCAGTTGACAGATGCACTTCAAAAACTGGATGCAATTTATGGAGTTACATTTGAAGGAAAAACCTATGATATAGGAAACCGTTTTGAATGGTTGAAAACCTCAATCGAATTTGCGATGGATGATGAAGAGTTTAGCGCAGATCTGGTGGACTATATGAAAAAAATGATCAAATGCTCTAAAAATTGAAACTCGATGATTTCAGTTATATAGTAACTGAATTTAATAGCTTTTAAGAACATTGATTTTTGATTATGCAGACATCATAAGATAATATGAAATATAGAGTAATCAAGAAAAATGGGGATGAAATATCCTCATTGGGCTTTGGAGCAATGAGATTGCCATTAAAGAATGGTAAGATTGACAGAATCAAAGCCCGACAACTAATTTTTAATGCAATAGACAATGGCGTTAATTTCATTGACACTGCATATCTTTATGGGGATAGCGAAACATTTTTGGGTGAGATTTTAACGCCTGAAATCAGACCAAAAGTTAAAATATGCACAAAATTGCCTTCCATCAATGTCAGAAAATATGAGGATATGGAGAATTTCCTGGATGAACAGCTGAAGAGACTTAATGTTGACTTCATTGATTATTATCTTATCCATGCCGTTGACCTGAAAACAGTTAATCGCCTTCTTAAAAGGGATTTGGTTAAATTCATCACCAAAGCGAAAGCTGACGGAAAAATAAAGAACATAGGTTTTTCATATCACGGGCCCAAAGAGGAATTTGAGATAGTTGTGGACGGTTATGACTGGGATGTTGTAATGGTTCAGTATAACTATTTTGATGAAAATGTTCAGGCCAGCATGGAAGGTATAGAATATGCCGCCTCAAAAGGTTTGGGTATTTTTGTAATGGAACCTCTTAAGGGAGGAATTCTTGCCGGAAAAATGCCTAAAGACGCTGAAGACATATTTAAAAAGGCAAACCCAAATAAAAGCAATGCCCAATGGGCGATGCAGTGGGTTTTGAATAACAGGAATATCACCTGTGTCCTATCTGGAATGAATAGCTTTGAACAGCTTGAGGAGAATCTTGCTGTTGCAAATGAGACTACTCCGTTATCAATGAGCTTTGAGGAAATGGAAACGGTCGAGCTTGTAAAAAGGGTCATGAGAAATTCGCTTAAAATCAATTGTTCAACATGCGGATATTGCATGCCGTGCCCTCAGGGAGTCAATATTCCCGAATGCATTAAAATCTATAACGAGAAGTATCTGTTTGGGCATAGGGGATTGTTCAATCAGTCTTTTGCTGACTATTATCAGTATGTGGGGGGCATAATGGGGAATTCCGGAAATGCAGGCAAATGCAATGCATGCGGCAAATGTTTAAGGAAATGCCCTCAGAAGCTGGATATCATTTCTGAGCTTAAAAAGGTCAAAAAGGAGTTTGAATTTCCAGGTGTCAATTATGCGCTGTCCTTTGTAAGGCATGTGGGCTTTCCAATATACAAATATTTAGTAAAGATTTTAAATCGTTGATTGCTTCTGATTTTATGCAAAGTCTAAGTTTTTTGCCAAATATTCTTGGCCTGTTTTTTATTCAATTTAATTTGCAAATTTTTAAAAATCTTATTTAAAGTTTTCAATCACTGATAAAATTAATATATTTTGAAAACCAACTTTAATGTAAAGGTGAAAATATGAAACTTGAAGAATTATTAGCGCCATGTCCAAAATGTGGTTCAAAAGACAAAATCGCTCATAGAAGATTATTGGATAATCACCGTGCACATGCTGAAATGAATGCAGTAAAATGTGAGGAATGCGGTTATATCTTCTTTGTGAATGATGATATTGATCCGGATGAGAAAAAACAATTGTTGAATGAATTAAATAAACTACCTGTATAAATATGACATTTCATGTAATGATTATACCTACCCTAAACTGCCCGTCAAACTGCAAATACTGTTGGGGTTCAGATAACAAAAAGGAAATGATGGGCACTGAAATCATTGACCAGATTATCGCATGGCTAGGCGATTTCAGGGATGATAAGGTCCATTTCACTTTCCATGGCGGTGAACCGCTTCTGGCAGGTTATGATTTTTACGAATATGCTCTGGAAAAACTATCACAACTTGAAAATTTCGAGGGTTTTTCACTTCAAAGCAACATCTGGCTTTTAACTGAAGAAATGATAGATTTATTTGTTAAATACAATGTGGTTGTTAGCACAAGCATTGACGGGCCAAAGGAAATCAATGATTACCAGAGGGGAGAAGGTTACTTTGACAAGACAATGTCCAAATATGAGCTTGCCAAAAGCAGAGGTTTGATAATTAACTTTGTTTTGACTGTAACTGAATATTCAAAAGACTTCTCTGATGAACTGTATGAATTCTTTAAAGGTGAAAGAATGAGCCTTAAGATTCATGCGGCATTACCTTCTTTAAGGGGAGACAATGCAGATCCTTGGGCTCTCAATCAGGAGGAACATGGTAAACTCCTGGTCGATTGGCTGGACAAATATCTTTATGATTTGGACAAGTTTTCAATAATGGATTTGGACCATATTTGCAAATCCGCGCTCCGGAGAAGAGGAACACTCTGTACATTTGCCGACTGTATAGGAACCACTTTGGCTGTCGGAGCAGATGGTTCTATCTATCCCTGCTACAGATTTGTCGGGATGTCTGAGTATGTTTTAGGCAATGTGGCTAATAATCCAAGCTTTGATGATTTAAAGAAATCTGATGCATGGGCAAAACTTCAGGAATTCAGGGATTATGTTGGAGAAAACTGCAAAAAGTGCAGATATGTGAAATACTGTGAAGGGGGATGTCCTTACAATGCAATCGTTGCGCATAAAACTCCTCAGGCAGTTGATCCACAATGCGATGCATATAAGATAATATTTGGCGAAGTTTCAAAAAGAATGAATAAGGAATTTGCTAAATCCGCTTTTGGAATGGGTGCGCCCGCTGAGAGAAAAGATGGCGAGCCATTCAGCATAATGGATTTGGCCATGAAACCTTAATGTGTGATAATATGATTTGTGATGACTGCAAACACCTGGAAGTAAGAGACAAGTATAAAATCGTCTGCAAAATCAATGAACATCAGCTATTGGATGTCAAACAGTGCATGAATTTTGAACAAAAAGAGGAAGACTAGATTTTCCTCTGAATCTATTTTTTTGACTAACTAGAAGTTATTGCCTCTATCGTTTTTTTGTATTTTTTAATTTTTGATTTTTCACGAAAATTTTTTTGAGTAATACTGAGTATTTAAATGAATTTAAAAAAAGTAATACTTTTATATAATATGAAGTCAATACTATGTAATAGTAATACTGCATATATAAATGAACTCGAAAAAAGTAATACTTTTTTCTTTCGAATAACTATCAAAAGAAGGTGGAAATATGATTGATGAGATAACTGATTTTTTATTTGGCTTGAAAATGACTATCATCTCCGCGATATTTCTCGTTATTGCAATTATTTTCATGATACTTGGAATAGAAACTCCGATTTACCTGAATCCCGCATGGGGAGCAGTAATCATCAGTGGTATTCCAATGTTGCTTCTTGCTATGACCAGATTAATCCGTGAAAAATGGATTTCATCTGCACTTTTGATTGCAATTGCAATGGTCGCATCACTTTTGATTGGTGAGATTTTTGCAGCGGGTGAAGTTGCATGGATTATGGCATTGGGTGCTCTTTTAGAAGACTGGACAGTAGAACGGGCTAAAAAAGGTTTAAGGAATCTTATCAATCTTACTCCTCAGACCGGTAGAAGGATTGTAAATGGCCGCGAAGAAGTAATTTCAGTTGATGAAATCAAGATAGGCGATACTTTAAGAATACTTCCCGGTGAAAGCGTACCTGTTGACGGTGAAATCATCAGCGGTACTTCATCTCTTGACCAGTCAATCATGACTGGTGAGTCACTGCCTATAGATAAAGAAGTAGGTGACGAGGTATTCTGCGGAACCATGAACATGTACGGTGCAATTGACATCAAGGCAACCAGTTTGGGTGAAAATTCATCACTTCAAAAATTGATTGACCTTGTAAAGGCAGCAGATGAAAAGCAGGCTCCAACTCAAAGAATTGCCGATAAATGGGCAACCTGGTTGGTTCCAATTGCATTATTAATTGCTATTGCAGCATGGCTGATAACAGGAGACATTGAAAGGGGAGTAACTGTTTTAGTAGTATTCTGTCCATGTGCTTTGATACTTGCAACACCTACAGCCATTATGGCAGCTATTGGTCAGGCAACAAAATATGGTGTATTGATCAAATCCGGTGAGGCTCTTGAAACCTTAGGTGCTCTTAATACATTGGTATTTGATAAGACAGGTACATTGACATACGGAAACCTGCAGGTATCAGACGTAATTCCTGCAATGGATAATTTATCAGAAAATGACTTGCTTAAAATGGTTGCATCCTGCGAAACTTTAAGTGAACATCCATTAGCTAAAGCTATAGTTGATAAAGCAAGAGAATTGGAAATGGATATTGAAGAACCACAAGACTTCAATATGTATCCTGGTAAGGGTGTTAGCTGTAATAACTCATTTGGTACTGTTTACGCTGGAAACTCCAAATTTTTAAATGAAAATGGTATTGTTGTGGACGAGAGTTATCTGGACAAACTTAGAAGTGAGGGAAAAGCTTCAATTATCGTTGCATTAAATGATAAGGTTGCGGGTTTCATTGGATTGTCTGATGTCATTCGTGAAGATTCTGCAAACATGATTCAAAGTTTGCATGATTTGGATACTGAAACTATATTGCTTACAGGAGATAATACGGAAACTGCAAATTATTTCGCTTCCCAAGTCGGAATAGGCAAGGTTTACGGCAATTTGCTTCCAGAAGAAAAACTTTCCTGGATTGAAAAGCTCAAAAGTGAAGGCAAAAAGGTCTGTATGATTGGTGATGGTGTTAATGACGCACCTGCACTTAAAACTGCGGATGTTAGTGTTGCAATGGGATCTGTTGGAAGTGATGTGGCTATTGAAGCTGCTGACATTGCGCTTTTGGGGGATGATATAGGTAAAATTCCATATCTCAAAAAGCTCTCCAACTCTACACTGTTTACAATCAAGGCAAATATTATAATCTCGATGGCAATTAATGCAGCCGCAATTGTCTGTTCTGTTTTAGGACTCTTGAATCCGGTAACAGGAGCAATTGTTCACAATGCAGGATCTTGTCTTGTTGTATTGAATGCAGCTTTACTGTATGACAGAAAGTTCGATGACTCAATCAAGAAAATTGACTCAGAAAATGTGGAGCACTCACATTATCATTTCCACAATGATGGGGAGCACACTCATTCACATGATGGCATTGAGATTATTGATGAAATCGAAACAGGCAGTGGTGTGAAACATATGCATGTTCACAAACATGCTTTAAACAGACAAAGTTGTGAAGCATATCACAACTAATTTTTTTTCTTTTTTTCAAAACTAATATATAGTTTAATGAATAACCTTTATTGTAGGTATTATTATGAACGATAAAATAATTTTAGGACTTCCAAAGGGAAGTTTAAATAACATAAAAAGAGGAAATACTTATCAACTTTTTGTTGATGCAGGTTATGAAGTTAAGGGATATGAACCTGGCGATGAATCTTATGAAATTGAAATTTTAAATGACGATGATATTATAGCTTTTTTAACCCGTCCACAATCCACTCCTGTGGAGTTGAACAGGGGGATTATTGATATAGCTATTGTTGGTGAAGACTGGATTAAAGAGGAATCCGTTTTAAGAAAAACTGAAACTATTAAGATTGGAGATTTGGATTATGGAAAGACCCGTTTGATCGTTGCGGTTCCTAAAGATTCTCCATATGAAAGTTTATCTGATCTGTTCAGAGCAAATAAGGATCGTAAAACTCCTATTTTATGCTTTACTGAATATCCTAACTTGACTAGAAAGTTCATGATGGAAAATGAGGCATATCAGGAAATCTACGGCGATGCAGTACCGTTCGTTCAGGTTAGGGGTTTAACACATGGTGACAATGAGATGGTGCAGGTCATCAACTCTGATGGCGCTACTGAAGTATATATTGCAAAAGGTGCCGATTTGATTGTTGACAATACTCAAACCGGAAGCAGTTTAAGGAAAGCTGGTTTAAAGGAAATAGAAACAATCCTTCATTCTTCAGCAGGTCTTTATGCGGGTGTAAGCTGTACTGGTGAGAAGCTTGAAAAGGCTCAAATGATTTATGAACAGCTATTGGGAGCCATCACAGCTAAGAAATATTTCGATGTGAAATTCAACATTTCCAACAACAAAATCGAGGAAGTTTCCAATTATCTTGTTGACAATAAGCTCTGTGCCGATGAGCCTACAATCACTCCGGGGTCTGATTTCTCACAGATCAATGTGCTGATTCCTAAGGCAAAATTCCCGGAAATGGTGGATGCCATCAAGGGATTCGATGCGACTTCCATTATCAGAAATGATTTGAAACAATTAGTTGAATAATCATTTTATTTTCTTTATTTTTTTTTAAAAATTTTTAATCTTCCTATTTTTCGAATTTCAAATAATCATTATAAATCATTAACATTTATAAATAATTTCAAACATATTTAATAATAATTAAATTATTGTTATGGGTGAAAGGATGTTAACATCTGTACAAAAGGAAATTTTACAAACACTGATTAATTTATACCAATCTTCCAATGGCAAATCAATCAAGGGAGAAGATATTGCCGAGGTAATGGGAAGAAATCCTGGAACAATACGTAATCAAATGCAATCATTAAGGAGTTTGGGTTTAGTTAAAGGAGTTCCTGGTCCTAGAGGAGGTTATAAGCCAACTATTGAGGCTTATCATTCTTTAAATATTAAAGTTTCCGAAAACGATTCAAAAGTTCCCATCTATAAAAATGATGAAAGATTAGATGATATTTCTGTTGCAAGAATAGAATTTACAAGTGTGCCGCAACCCGGTGAATGTGAAGCTGCAATTAAAGTTTTAGGAAGTATTAAAGATTTAAATTTAGGAGATACAATTAGGATAGGTCCAACTCCAGTCAATAATTTAGGCGTAATGGGGGAAATTGTCGGTAGAGACGACATGGACAATATCCTGCTTGTCGATACAACAACAATCAGAAGCATTCCTAAAAAAACAGTTGGTGACATTGCCAGCCGTGATGTGATTTCATTTAAAAAAGACTGTTCAATCAAACAGGCTGCAAAAAAACTGGTATTCAATGAAATAGATGGTGCTCCGGTTGTTGAAGATGGGAATGTTGTTGGAGTATTTACAGTAACTGATTTGGTTTTGGCTATCGCTGAAGATAATGAAAATGCAACCGTAGGGGATTTGATGTCTTCAGATGTTGTAATAGTTAATGAAGACTTAAAAATAGCCAATGCAATTGATTTGATGCTTAAAAAATCTATTTCCAGGTTAATAATCTCTGATAATGATGGCAACTTAATAGGAATTGTAACAAGAACTGATTTAATAAATATTATTACTAATTTGGACCAATTCCCAATTATTACAAACTGATTTTAATTTAAGTGGTTTAATGAAAGTAAATCCAATTAATGTAGACAATGGTATGAAGGTCTCCGATTTGGTGGACCAATTTGATAAATCCGGTGTTTTAGGCGCCGGAAGGGTTTCAAGAGCCTGCAATATCTTAACTGAAATGATTAAAGATGAGGATATGAATGTCTTTATGAGTCTTGGAGGTCCTTTAATCCCGGGTGGAATGAGAAATATTGTGACAAAGATGATTAATGAAGGTCATGTGGGATTAATAGTTTCCAGTGGTGCAAATATTACTCATGATTTGGTTGAAGCCTTCGGCGGAGGCCATTATCAGCATGAAGGAAAGGATGATGAGGATTTGAATGCCGAAGGAATCGGAAGAATTGCGGACATCAATGTAGGTGCTGATGACTTTACGATTTTTGAAAGTGAAATAATTAAGATTTTTGAGAAAATCTCTTCAAAAAAGAAAGTTATTTCCATTCAGGAATTGCTTTTTGAAATTGGACTTTTGATTGATGATGAAAACTCATTTGTCGGTGCCGCTGCAAGAAATAATGTTCCAATCTTTGCTCCCGGACTGATTGATTCCATGATGGGTTTGCAGCTTTGGATTTTCAACCAGGATCATGACTTTGTTGTGGATGCAGTTGCTGATATGCACTATCTATCAGATATTGTATTTGACTCAGAAAAGGTAGGTGCAATCCTGCTTGGAGGTGGTCTTACAAAACATTATACTCTGGCTTCCAATGTAATCAAGGGGGGTCTTGACTCAGCTATTCAGATTACTATGGACAGGCCTGAAGCGGGCAGTTTAGGTGGAGCGCCTCTTGAAGAGGCAAAATCTTGGGCAAAGGCAAAGTGCGGGTCTAATCTGGCAAGTGTTGTAGGTGATGTTACAGTTATTTTCCCATTGATTTACGCGGCCGCTTTAGATAAGATTGACAGTGATTAGATGAGTTACGTTAGTTTGGCAATATTATTCATATTGTCCGGATTTTTCATGAAATATTCGGATGACCTGTTTGACGTTAGGCATGATATTAAATGGGCATCTTTAATTGGCGTTTTATGCGGTCTTGCATCCGGTTTTGCAACGGTTTACAGTATTGAAGCAGCATACATATTCATTGCCATTTTAATAGGTAACCTGCTTGCATTAAAAGTAGATGGAATTCATCATGTAATTACCTTGATTGTTTTTGTTTTAATTTGTCTTATATTTGGAATTCCCGAGTTAAGCCTAGTTGTTTTACTGATATGCATTTTATCAGCGCTTTCAGATGAAGTCGGTCATGAATTAATATCAAAGGTGAGTGATAATAAGTTTCTGAATCTATTCTTTGAATATAGATTTGTGATGAAAATAGTGATTTTACTATTGGCAATTTCAGGAATATTCAATATATGGATATTCGTATGCTTCATTTCATTTGAAATAGCCTATGAAATTGCAGGAATTGTTTTTGAAAATTTGAATTAAAAAAAAGAAGTTAAAAAGGAATTAAAAATTCCTTTAAATTTATTCGTTTTCGATACCCATTCTGCCAGCTACTCTAGCAATGAGTACGGTTACGACTACAGCGATTATGGTAACAGCAATAGCGTAAGTGAATAGACTTGGGAGTGCGTCTCCTGCACCTATAATGGATTCGATCAATTTTTGAATTGCACTGTTCCATGCTTCACCTGCTACAAATGCGAATGCAGTTGTAATTAATGCTAAAATTGTTTCCATAATTAATTTTGTTACTTCGTTTGCCATTTTTTATCACCTCATTTAACTTATTTTAATGTTCACTTTAAAAGAACAATATTATTTTTATTATTCTTTATTAAAATAGTTTAGCTTTATTTGAGTGATTTTATCAATTCTTCACAAGCTTCTTTTGGATTTTCTGATTCGTAAATACTTCTTCCAACGATTATGGCATTTGAATATTGTAGAGTTTTTTTACCATCGCCGCCCTGCTTTCCAACACCGGGGGATATAATGAATGCATCCTTGCCGACAATATCCCTTATATCGCTTAATCTGTCAAGCCTTGTAGCGGGTGCTACGAAGTTAGTTATTTTCATATCGACTCCCATCTGAGCAATGGCATCTGCATTTTTTTGCAAAAACATTTTGGCGCCGGGATGGGACATTTCAGTAAGCAAAAACAGTTCTTTGCCATGTTTGTCTGCCATGTCAAGACATGCCTGCACGCTGTCGGATCCCACAAATCCATGACAAATTATTGCATCGGCGCCGGCCTTAAATGTTTCATCACAAATTTTGGAGTTTGTTGCATCGATATCAGCAACTTTGAAGTCACATATTACCTTAAATCCGAATTTGTCCTTAAGGGTTTTGATTATCTCAAGGCCTTCGGCCAGTGCCAGGGGATAGCCTATTTTGATTGTATCGATGTAGTCTTTTACATCGTCACAAATTTTGATTGCATCACTTTCACTCATAACGTCAAGGGCTAAAATTAGGTTATTTTTTATATTCATCTTATCATCTTGGTTAATTTATCAGTAATTTTAATTTGGTTTTTCTAAACTTAGTTTGTAGTATTACTAATAATATTTATATATAATAAGGTATATAATATGTTTATCAATAAAACTTTAATTTAAATTAATTATAATTTAAATTTTTATTGAGTGTTTAATCAATTAATATTGATAGGTTATTCGGAGGAAATTATTTATGCATATTATGGAAGGATATTTACCATTAACCTGGTGTATAATATGGTTCGTCATATCATTCATCGTGGTTGCATTTGGTTTATATCAAATTAAAAAAATCGTGGATGAAACTCCAGAATCAAAAGCATTACTTGCTGTCAGTGGAGCATTCATGTTTGTATTATCATCTTTGAAACTACCTTCTGTTACTGGAAGTTGTTCTCACCCTTGTGGTAACGGATTAGGTGCTGCATTATTCGGTCCTGCTGTAACTGCTGTATTAGCAACTATTGTTCTTCTTTTCCAAGCAATCTTACTTGCTCACGGTGGATTAACTACTTTAGGTGCTAACATATTCTCAATGGGTATTATTGGACCATTAGCAGCATGGCTTGTATACAAAGGATTAACTAAAGCTAATATTTCATCAACTATTGCTATTTTCTTTGCAGCATTTTTAGGTGACTTATTAACTTATGTAGCTACTTCATTCCAATTAGCTTTCGCATTCCCTGCTCCAACTTTCAGTGAAGCATTAGTAAAATTCTTAGTTATTTTCGCAGTAACTCAAGTACCATTAGCTATTGGTGAAGGTATCTTAACTGTAATTATCTGGGACAGATTAAAAGCTTACAAACCAAAATTGTTAGATAAATTAGGTGCTTTAGCTCCTAATGAAGCATAAGGTGATAAAATGAAAACATCTACATTATTAATTTTAGCTGCAGTTTGTATCATATTGTTCATTGCACCATTAATTATGTTTAATGGTCATGGGGAAGATGATGGATACTTCGGTGGTGCAGATGATGCCGCCGGTGAAGCTATCGAAGAAACAGGTTTTGAACCTTGGTTTTCATCTATATGGGAACCACCTAGTGGTGAAATAGAAAGTTTATTATTTGCTCTTCAAGCGGCCATAGGTGCAATCATTATTGGATATGCATTTGGTTACTGGAGAGGACAAGGTAAAGAAGAATAATTATTTTCTTCTTTTATTTTTTTCTTTTTTTGTGATATTATGAAATTTGATATGGATTATATTGCTCATCATAATGAATTAACTGAAACAAATCCTTATTTTAAGTTATTTTTGACAATTATTTTGTTAATTGTTACATTGGCACTGGATAATCTATATTTTGATGTTATAATCTTTGTTGTAATGTCTTTTGTAATATTGGCAATAGCAAAGATTAGTATTAGATCCTATTTGAAATTTTTATCAATTCCGGTTGCATTTCTTGTAATTACTTGTGTATTTTTATTGTTCTTCTTTGGAAAGGGGGATGTAATTTATGAAACTGGCATTCTTGGAATTGTTGTAACAACTGACTCTTTTCATTATGCGGTTTATACATTCATGAGAGTAATGGGTTGTTTTCCTTGTTTAGGATTTTTAGCATTAACAACTCCTATTGCAAAAATCTTGCATTGTTTGGCAACTTTAAAGGTTCCGAAAATCATGATTGAAATTGGACTTTTGATGTATAATGCAATATTCATTTTCTTGAATGAAATTGACACAATGCAAAAGGCACAGGATACAAGATTGGGATATTCATCATATTGGACATCATTCAAATCTTTGGGTGCTTTAACAAGTACAATATTTTTAAGATCTCTTGATAAAAGTGAAACACTTCAATTTGCTCTTGATTCAAGAGGTTATACTGGAGAACTTCCACTTTATGAACCTAAAAAGGGGGAATAGTATGAGTATGTTAGAAGTTAAAAATTTGAAATATTCTTATAATGCGGATTATCAGGCACTAAAAGGAGTAAGTTTAAAAGTCGAAAGAGGAGATATGATTGCTCTTTTAGGTAAAAACGGTGCAGGTAAGTCTACATTGTTCTTACATTTAAATGGAATTTATCAGCCAGATGAAGGACAAGTCTTTATTGATGGTGAAGAGTTGAAATATGATAAGAAGTCTTTATTGAAATTCAGACAGAAAGTAGGTATTGTATTTCAAAATCCAGATGATCAGATATTCGCTCCAACAGTTGAAGAGGATGTTGCTTTCGGACCTTTGAATTTAGGATTATCTATGGAAGAGGTTCAGGATAGGGTGACTGAAGTATTAGAACGTGTTGGCATGTCAGGTTATGAAAAAACAGCTCCCCATCACTTGAGCGGAGGTCAAAAGAAAAGAGTGGCTATTGCAGGTATTCTTGCAATGAAACCTGAGATAATGGTTTTGGATGAGCCTACTGCTGGTCTTGACCCACAAGGTGTAGAGGATTTAAGTAAATTGTTGGATGAACTTAATGAAGAGGGAATTACCATTATCATTTCAACACACGAAGTGGATTTGGTTCCAAACTACGCTAACAGGGTTTTTGTTTTGGTTGATGGTTTATTAATAGGTGAAGGCACTCCTAAAGAGATTTTTGCACAGCCTGAAATACTTGAAAAAGCTAATCTAAAGGTTCCTATTGTTACAGACTTATTCCAACAACTTGAGGAAGAACAAGGCTTTGACATGAATGGGGATTATCCTTTAACAATTGATGAAGCAAAAGAGAAGTTCTTAGAACTTTTAAATAAAAATTAATTATTTTTTTTAACTTATTTTTATATAATATTTTTCACATTCAATGTATTACTTGCAGTAATAAAAAATAATACTTTCTTATTTTTAATTAAACATTTATATTAATAATTACATATTCTTTTATAAGGTGAATATATGAGAATTGGTATTTGTGATACAACATTCGCTCGTTTTGATATGGCGGCAGCCGCAATAGATGAGCTTAAAAACAATGCGTATGATTTAAAAATAATACGCCAAACCGTTCCGGGAGTTAAGGACTTGCCGGTAACAGCTAAAATTCTCATTGAAGAAGAAAACTGTGATATCGTCATGGCTTTAGGAATGCCGGGGCCTATGGAAAAGGATAAGATGTGCGCTCATGAAGCGTCAACCGGCCTTATCAATGCACAGCTCATGACCAATACCCATATTTTGGAAGTATTTGTCCATGAGGATGAAGAGGAAGATCCTGTTGAGCTTGCCAAACTTGCAGAAAACAGGGCTCGCGAACATGCACAGAATCTAATCAAAATGATGTATCACAGAAAGGCAATGAGAAAAGAGGCAGGCATGGGAATGCGCGAAGGAAAAGAGGACGCAGGTCCATTATAAAATTTATAGATTATTATGTCAGATTCAAGAGATGAAATTTTTGTTGTTGTTCCAGCATATAATGAAGAAAAAACAGTTTCTCAGGTTATAGAAGGAATTGCTAAAGAAGGTTATAATGTTGTGCTTGTAAATGATGGGTCTAAGGACGATACATTAAATTTGGCAATTGAATCCAAAAAGAAATTTCCAAATCAGATATTCATCGTTTCACATGTGATTAACAGAGGTCTGGGTGCCGCATTAAAGACAGGCATGGAAACTGCAATCAGAAAGGGCGCCAAATATATATTGACTTTCGATGCCGACGGCCAGCATGCCATTGAGGATATAGCTAAGGTAGTCAAACCGCTTCAGGATGGAAAGGCTGATGCTTGCATTGGTGCAAGGCCCCTGAAGGACATGCCGATTTCAAAGAGTTTTGCAAATTTTGTAATGAACTTTTTAACCCTGATATTTTATGGAAGAAATGTCCGGGACTCACAAAGCGGCCTTAGGGCATTTACTGCAGATGCGGCCGGCCAAATCAATATAGTCTCATCAGGTTATGCCGTATCTTCCGAATTCATTAAGGAAATTTCAGATAAGAATTTCAGATTGGAAGAAGTCACAATAACTACAATATACACTCCCGAAACACAACATAAGGGAACTGATGCTATTGTTGGAATAAAAATATTATTTAAAATGATTTTAGACTTATTTAGAATTTAAAAATATGTTGGAAGGTGTTTTTCATTTTAGGTTCACTACATTTATACCAAATACTATTAGTATTAATTGCTATTTTCACACTGATTTTTGCCTATCAGAGGCTTCGCAATAAAAAGAGTACTCCTGCAGCATTTGTATTGTGGATTGTTATCTGGATTTTTCTATTGCTGTTTGCATTCAAACCGGATATAACTATTCCTCTTGCGGATTTGTTCGGATTCGGCAGAGGTATAGATTTACTGCTTATCATCGGTGTTTTGTTATCTTTATATCTTGGTTTCAGATTATACATCAAATTTGATGACATGAATCAGCATATCAATGATTTGGTCCGTGAATTGGCTATCCGCAATGAAATAGAATTGGATGAGGAAGAATAGATTACATGTTATATTTTAGAGGATGCACTGCACGGGAAAAGCAAACGGGCATTCAGGATGCAACAGAGAAACTTTTGAAATTGGCTCGTGTGGACTATCATATTCTGGATGATGAGATGTGTTGCGGATCCGTTCTGCTCAGGACAGGTTTTGAAGATGAGGCCCGTGAGCAGATCAATAAAAACACTGAAATTCTTAAAGGTGAAAAAATATTGACCTCATGTGCAGGATGCTTCAAGACACTTAAGGAGGATTACGAAGGTCTGGATGTAATCCACATATCCCAGCTTTTAGATAATTTGATTAAGGAAGGCCGGCTCAATTTCACAAAAAAGGATTTGAACGTAACTTATCATGATTCCTGCCATTTGGGACGTCACTTGAATGTTTTTGATGAGCCACGGGATGTAATTAAAACTGCTGCTAATCTGGTTGAAATGGAAAACATCCGTGAGGACAGCTTATGCTGCGGTGCAGGTGGTGGAGTTAAGTCCGCATATCCTGAAATTGCCGATGAAATGGCTAAAATAAGGATTGGCCAGGCAATGGGTACCGGTTGTGAGATTTTAGTAACTCCATGTCCGTTCTGCAAGCTTAATCTTGAAAATGATGATATGGAAGTTTTGGATTTGACTGAATTTTTAGTAAGATATGGTGGTGCTGATGAAAGCCAGTGAACTTGAAACAATGAGAAAATCATTCAATACCGTCAAAAAAAGGTCTCAGGCAATTAAGGATTCACCTTCCGCCAGAAGACTGCAGTCAAGGGTCCGTGAAATAAAAAAGGAATCCATTGAGTGTAAGGATGAACTTTTAAATCAGGCCATTGAATCATTCAAACGCAATGACATTGATGTGATGATGGCTGAAAGTGATGACGATGCATTGGAAATCATTTATGAACTGCTTCGTGAATATGATTCCAAAGTCATTGCCAAGGCCAAATCAAATACTTTGGGTGAGATTAACCTTAAAAGGGAATTGCCTAAAAGAGGTTATGAGGTTGTTGAGACAGATTTGGGTGACAGGATTTTGCAATTGAAACGTACAGACAACAAGCCGGTTCATCCCACAGGTCCTGCTTCACATTTGAATATTTCAAAAATTACGGACATCGTCAACGAGTCTTTGGATGCAAATGTCAATCCCGAAGCTCGTGAAATTATGGAACTTGTTAGGCAAGATGTTACAAACCGCCTTAAAAATGCAAGAGTAGGTATAAGTGGAGCCAATGCTATAGCTGCCGAAGAGGGGTCTGTTGTAATGGTTCACAATGAGGGTAATATTTCAATAGTTTCTCTTAAAGATTTGCATATAATCGTAGCTGGAATCGATAAGATAGTACCTACATTGGAAGACGCAATCTCTGTTGTCAAATTGGAGACAATATTTGCAACCGGAAACTATGTTACATCTTATATGAATATAGTTTCAGGTCCGTCAAAGACAGCAGATATAGAAAAAAAGCTTCTTAAAAATATGTACGGTGCTGAAAGGGTTGTAGTTATTCTTTTGGACAATGGAAGGAGCGAAGCGACTCCTGAATGCTTATACTGCATAGGATGTGGAAACTGCGTTGTTCACTGTCCGGTCTATAATGCTGTTGGAAACGAATTCGGATTCAACAATTATCTTGGCGGTCGAGGAGTGGCCATGTCCAAATTCATTGAGGATGATGAAACCTGCTTTAATTCAGGCCTTTATATGTGTACATTATGCGGATTGTGCACTTTAAATTGTCCGGTTTCCATTCCCACTAATGAAATAATAGAAAACATGAGAAAATTGTCAACCGATGTTGGATTTTATCCTAAGGCTCATGGAAAAATCAAAGAGAATATTTCTAAAAATGATTCTCCATTTTAACTCTTTTTTTTAAAAAACAATAGTATTATAAATAATGAAGAAGTAATATTATTATATTATAATATTATATTTTATTGGAGGAAATACATGCTTCTATTAATAAGCCCTATAAATCATGAAGAAGCTCTAGAATCAATTAAAGGTGGAGCAGACATTGTTGATGTAAAAAATCCTAAAGAAGGCTCTTTAGGTGCTAATTTCCCATGGGTTATTAAGGAAATTAGGGAGTTGACTCCTGAAGACAAACTTGTAAGTGCCACTTTAGGCGATGTGCCTTACAAGCCAGGTACAGTTTCTCTTGCAGCAATGGGCGCTCATGTTTCTGGTGCTGATTATATTAAAGTTGGATTATACGGAACAAAAAATCATGACGAAGCAGTTGAAGTCATGGAAAATGTTGTAAAAACTGTTAAAGATATTAGTGAAGACACAATCATCGTAGCCGCAGGATATGCAGATGCACATCGTGTTGGCGCAGTGGATCCTATGGAAATTCCAAAAGTTGCTAAGGATGCAGGATGCGACCTTGCAATGCTTGACACTGCTGTTAAGGATGGTCATACATTATTTGATTATTTGGATATAGACAAATTACAGGAATTTGTGGATGAGGCTCACAGTTATGGTCTTTTAACTGCACTTGCAGGATCCGTCAAAAAAGACCAGTTAAAACCGTTGCATGATATTGGATGTGATGTTGTTGGAATTAGGGGAGCTGCCTGTGTAGGTGGTGACAGGAATACTGGTAAAATCCACCACACTGCCGTAGCTGAATTAAAAGAGTTATGCGATTCATTTTAGATAGGTGTTAATATGTCATTTTCAAAAAAAGTTCAAGAAGCAAGAATGTCTTATACCTTTGACGATTTTCTTTTAACTCCAAATGCGAGCTATGTAGAACCTAAGGATATTGATACTAAAATTGAGTTGGGTAAAGGAATCAAATTGAATATTCCTGTTCTAAGTGCCGCAATGGATACCGTAACTGAAGCTGACCTTGCAATTGCAATGGCTCAACAAGGTGGAATAGGAGTACTTCACAGAAACATCTCACAGGAAAGGCAAGTTGAAGAAGTCAAAAAAGTAAAAAATGCTGAAGATTTAACAATTAGGGATGTTATAACTATTTCTCCGGGTTCTACAGTTGCTGAAGCAGAGACTGTAATGCAAAATGAACTTATTAGTGGTTTACCGGTTGTTGACGATGATAAAATAATGGGTATTATCTCAAAAAGAGACATCAGACCGTTTTTAAAATCAGAACCTAATACCGAAATTAAGGATATCATGACATCTGATGTTGTGACTGTTGAAGAGGGAGTCACTGCTGAGGAAGCTTTAAACATTGCTTATGACAATAAAGTTGAAAGGCTGCCTGTTGTTCGTGACGGTAAATTGGTTGGAATCATTACTATTAAAGATATATTAAATCAAGCCCAATATCCTAATGCAGCTCGTGATAAAGACGGTAACTTTTTGGTTGCTGCAGCATGCGGTCCTTTTGATTTAGATAGGGCAATGGCTCTTGACCAGGCAGGTGCGGATATCATTTCAATTGACTGTGCCCATGCACACAACATGAATGTAGTCAAGTTCACCGAAACAATCAAGGACAATATCGATGCGGAATTGTGTGTAGGTAATATTGCAACCGCTGAGGCTGCTGAAGATTTGATTTCCATGGGTGTAGATGCACTTAAGGTAGGTATCGGCCCGGGTTCAATGTGTACTACTCGTATTGTAGCTGGTGTCGGTGTACCTCAGCTCACTGCAATTTCCGACGTTGCCGATGCTGCCCGTGATTCAGGAGTTCCTGTAATCGCCGATGGTGGTATCAGATACTCAGGGGATGTTGCAAAAGCTATTGGTGCAGGTGCAGATGCAGTAATGCTTGGAAACTTGCTTGCAGCATCATTGGAAGCTCCTGGTGATATTGTTGTGATGAACGGTAAGCAATACAAAAAATACCGTGGAATGGGATCAATGGGTGCTATGACCAGTGAGTTTGATGGTGGAGCAGACAGATACTTCCAAGGTCAAAAAAGTAAAATGAACCACACCAAATATGTTCCGGAAGGAATTGAAGGTGCAGTACCATACAGAGGAACAATTGCTGAAATATTGTTCCAGTTGGTGGGCGGTTTAAAGTCATCAATGGGTTACTGTGGTGCAAAGGATATTGCTGCAATGAAAGAAAATGCAAGATTTGTTAGAATCACAAGCAGCGGTATTAAGGAATCACATCCTCATGACTTGCTGATTACTAACGAAAGTCCAAATTATCCAACACTTGAATAGGTTGGATAATATTTTATCATTTTTTGATTGGGCATTATTTTCTTCAAAATATTATATTTTATAATTTTTTGATTTGTTTTTTCTTAAAATCCCTATTTTTAAGAAAACATTTAAATATTAGTTAATCTAATATTATTACATTAGATTATTTTATGATTATTTTTAGATAATCAATGTAAATTCTTTTAGTTTACATTATTACAAATTTCATTATTATGGAGAGATATTAAATGGCAAGAACTAAAAAAGTAGGTATCACAGGAAGGTTTGGTCCAAGATACGGAAGAAAAGCAAAAAGATCTGTAAAAATCATCGAAGAAAACATGAAAAAGAATCATGTTTGCCCTAAATGTGACAGACCTTATGTAAAAAGACAAGCTGCAGGAATTTGGAAATGTAGAAAATGCGGTGCAGTATTCACCGGTGGAGCTTACGTTCCACAAACTCCTATGGCAAAATCTGCAGCACGCAGTATCAGAGACATTAAAGTGGAGGAATAGGCATTGTATAGATGTCCACGTTGTGGAGCAGAAGTAGACCACAAGAGCTACATGGAAAATAAATGTCCTAAATGCAGATATAGGATTTTATTTAAGAATGTTCCGGAAACTACCAGAGTTATAAAAGCAAGATAATTCATCTGCTTTTATCATATTTTTTACTATTTTTGATTTTCTATGTTAATTTCAACTTCTAGAAAGCCTTCTCAAAAAACTAGAAAGTTCTGTAAGAATTTAGCTCGTTGTACTGATTCCACCTCAGTGAATAGGGGAAAAATGAACATGCGCGAACTTCTTCTGAAGGCATTGGAACTGGATGAATTTAACCTAGCTATTGTAAATGAGATTAAGGGAAACCCAAGCAAAATAACATTCTACTCAAATAAGGGTGAAGTTTTACTTGTAATTCTCATAGGAGCCACAATCGAAAATGAAAAGCTTAATATTGCTCCTTCCAAATTGAAAATAGTTTGTGAAGTCGAACAGCTCAATGTTTTAAGCGATATACTTGACATTGAACTTGTCGATAAGGCGGATGACAATTGTATACTGATTTCTAGTAGTGATGACTTGGTGGCCAAAATTAATTTTGTCAATAAGTTTGGACAGGCCAATAAGTTCCAGATTAATGTCAAGAAGGTTTTAGAGGTTTCACATGATTGAAGAAACTCCTCTTGAATCCGTAAAAAGTGATATAACTATTGAATTTGATAACAGTGAAGATGCTAAAATCGTATACGATTCCATAATTCTGGAGTTCGATACGGCTCCCGACTACAGGTCATCAATGACAATCGAACTGGAGGGTAAGAATATCCTGATTAATATCGATGCGGAGGATTCAACTTCCTTCCGGGCGTCCATCAACTCTGCAATCAAATGGATCAACTTGGCATTGGAAATAAATAATTTAATTAACTAATACTCATATAAAATGATTTAAAATAAAAATAAGGTGATATTATGGAGATTCCTGAAAATATTCAACATCAATTAAATCAGTTTCAACAATTACAACAACAGGCTCAGGCTGTAACCATGCAGGTTCAAAATGTTGAAGTTCAAATTCAAGAAACTGAAAAAGCGTTAGAAGAACTCAAAAAATGCGATGAAACTACTGAAGTATTCAAACAAGCTGGCACTTTACTCATTAAAGTGGAATACGCTGACGCTTTAGCTGAAATGGAAGATAAATTGGAAACTCTTGAGTTAAGAAAACAGACCATGTCCCGCCAGGAAGAAAGGGTCATGAAAAAACTCGAAGAGATGCAAGCTACTATTCAGGCTGCTATGCAAGGTATGGGCCAATAGGCTTAATACTTTTATTTTCTTTTTTTTACGGATTTTTATGTCAAAGTTAAAGATATTAACCCCGGATGATTTGTCTAAAATTTCCGATGATTTCGGCGAAATCCTTGAGAGGGAAATTTCAAAGACAATTTCCACCAAAGAATTGGAAGATTTGGATTTGGATATAACTCTCAGCTATGAAAATGAGCAACTGGACGTTGACGTTGATGTTGGGGTTTTATTTGATGAGCTTTCAGAGATTACACAAGACCAGATTATGAAAGCTATAGATGAAGCTTACTTGAAGTTCGACTCATATATCGATGAAAATTTCAGGGTCTGATTTTTTCATTATTTTTTCTATTTTCTACTTTAATTTTTTCAATTGAACTTTATCAAGCAAATTTTATTCTTTTTTTGGAATTTTAGCTTGCCAAAAAAGTTCTAGTTTATAATCTCTTTTATTTACATATATTTTGTTTAGATATTACTAATTTTTTTAAATATTTTCTAATTTATTAAGATTTTTTTATAAATTATTTATTCAATTATACTTTAATTTTTTTAAACTTTAGTAACATTTATATAGTATGTAATTTAATTAATTAAATAGAGGTTCATAAAAACATATTTTTTATTTACCTAAATTGATCATTATTTTTTATTATCGAATTAGGCTAATTTCATTAGCTTAATTCACCTCCTTGGATTTTTTTTTAAAATTATTAAATACTTCTTTTGTCTAATCTATTATCATGATTAAGAAAATTCCAGTTATAGACTTAAAACAGCACCAGGCCGTAAGCGGCAAATCAGGCATGAGAGACACATATCAACCCTTAAGAACTGTTTTTGCGCCATCTTCAAATCCCGTTGAAATAGCTCAGGGATTGAAACTGAACGGCGCGGATGAAATGTATATCGCCGATTTGGATTTGATAGAGTCAAACGGCCACAATATAAACGACATCAAAATGGTCAACACAATTTTGCCGGTAATCTTTGACGGTGGGGTAAAGAACTACGAATCATTTGAATTCTTCCTGGATTTCGCCTATAAGGTAATCATTCCGACTGAGACTCTGGAAAGCATAGAAGAGATGGAAAGGATTTTTGAAAAGTATCCAAAAGAAAGGATTGTAATAAGCGTTGACGTTAAAAATGATGA
>NZ_JBGVOG010000035.1:0-3267 GCF_045126245.1 Methanobrevibacter sp.
TTTTGATAAGGATAAAATGCCGATTTTAGGAATGTTTAGAAATAACCCTGAAATGTTATCTAGGGATTTGACAAGATTAATAGATGATTTAGTAAATAAAGGCGAGAGTGAACTGAAAGTCCTGCAGGTTCTGGATGAGGATTATTATAAAAAAGTAAACGGCGCAATAAACATTGCACATCTGCAAAAAATCAAACAGGAAACAATCCAAGCAGGAAGAAAAGAAGAAAAAATAACACTTAAATTAGATAACGCATATGGATCCGCATCTGATATAGCTATCTTATCATATTCGCCAAAAGAAATGCCACATGGAAATCGTTCATTTCTCCATCACCTGAGAAAAAACCTTAAAAGACTTAGAAATCCTATTGAAATGTACAATCCTCGAGGGATTGACCTTCCCGACATTGATGTTGTCGGAATATTTTGTGGATTAATGCTGGAATGTATTGACCCTGAAGGAAGCATACAAAAGTCAGACAGTACAATTCCCAATCTGGCAAAAAGAAATATGACACGCTGGAGATTTAAGGCAAAAGATTACATCAAATTAAATCCCGAACCTCATGAGCCTTTTTCATTGAATGAATTTGTAACACGATGGCAACTTAGAAGACCATATCCCGAAGTTGTCAATGGCATTGAACAAACCTGGCCAAAGACTGCAAGCTTAATGGAACTTGCCTATAAGCTGACAACATGGATTGAAGACTTGCAGGAGGATGTTGAAGGAATCGTATACCTTGAAGCCATTACAAAATCCATTACTCAAACCGGATTTTTTAATGACTATCATTCAAATATATCATTTAAGAATCCTAAACAGGAAAGGGCATCTGTTTTAGAAGCTATATGGAACATCTTTATCCCATTATCAACAGGCGGGGTCGGCATTGATGAATCCCTTCTAGAAACACTGCCTGACAACAGAATAAACGTCCTATCCATTCACCAGTCAAAAGGTCTGGAATTTCCTCTTGTTATTGTTGATGTCGGGTCCAAATTTAAAAATAATGATAAACGGACTCAACGTCTAAGATTTCCAAAATTACTTCCGGATAAACTTACAATTGAAGATGCCATCAGGCAGCACAGTGCACTTGGTCCGAGCAGCAGAAGTGAAAAGGACCGCTCATTTGATGATTTAATAAGACTTTACTTTGTTGCATTCTCAAGAGCGGAAAGTGTTTTAATATTGATTGGACTGAATTCCGCTATTGAAGGATACATAAATAAAAAACAGCACTTTGATATTCCAAATATAGCCGTTGGATGGAGCAGAGACGAAAAATATGTTGGATTTAGAGAAATGTATTTAATTTAGGAGATTAACTATGAAATTGCCTTCAAGATCAAAATCTTATATGATTCCAGAATACAGCTTAACCGGAGACTTACTGTCTTTTTTAACATGCAATCTCCAATATAGATACCAGAATAAAGGAACTCTTCCCCCATCAAAACCCGTGCAAAGGTGGTTCGGGGAGTTTATTCATGGGGTAATGGAAGAAGCGTTTATTCAATGGAAGCAAAATAAGACTGAATTTCCTTGGGACTGGAAAGAAGATATCAGGCCAATTGAAGACTTAATTGATTTAAGATTGCAAACAAGAGGATTATACCCTCATGATGAAGACCTATTTTTCAGCATATTAAATCAACCCGATAATAATTTAACAATCAACGATTTGAACGAACATGACCATAAAAAATTGGCTAGCGCCAGAGCTGAAAAAGCAATAAACATTTGGGGAAAGCATTTATTCCCATTAATAGACTCGTCCGAATTGATGATTAAGGGAATACGGAACATGCCCCAATATGATGAAAACAGAAGCAGGTCAAATTATTATGGAATTAATGGTGTTGTCGACGTATTGACATCCATGAAAATTAATAAGACCCTAGAACAGAGCAACTTGGATAATTACAACAATAAAATTATTGAAATTCTTAAAAAAGACCCTCAATTTCAAGATAAAATCAAAAACGCCGATGATGAGGATTATGAAATCATCATTGACTATAAAGGAATGAAAAGGCCACCAATTGAAGTAAATGATCCCAAATCTGAAAATAAATGGGAAAGCCATAAACAGCAAATCCTGACATATACCTGGCTCAGGTCAAAACAGGAAGATTCCAAATCCATCTTTGCCGGAATCATCTTTTATCTAAACGAGCTTGTTCCTTCAAAAGAGGACCTTATGTTAATTAAGGAAGAAATGAAAAACGGATTGATTGATGAAAACACAATTATAAAATACAAAAATGACTTTGATTTAATCGACAACTGGCAGGAAGACGATAAGGCACCTGAGTTAAGTGATGACTTCAAATTGGGCAGGTCAATCAGAATCATCAATATAGATGAAAATGAAATTGAAAAATCACTTGAAAAATTCGATGAAGTGGTCTATGACATTGAAGAATCCCTTATTAAGGAAATCAAGGGATGTAAAATTCAGGACGCATGGAAAGCTGAAGCCGATGAGAGGACATGCAGCGCATGCGATTTTAAGACATTCTGTAAAAAAAATAAAAACAAACCGAAAGAATTTAAAATTCCTTAAACCAATATAATAATCAAAGGTGTTATCTATGACAAATCTGGAAAAAAATCAAAAATATTGCGAGGTTATTGAAAGTAAAATCAAATTGGATGCAAAGCCTGTTGCAATGAAGTTGATCAAAACTGAAGATGACCTTTTAGAGGGTTATGAATTAATTGATGAAAAAATCAGACATTGTGAAATGGTTAGAAAAGCATCATTAGGAGCCAAATTTTACTCCACAATTGAAGAGCAAATGTGTTTAGGCGGTGCCGGAGCCATTGGACTTAGGGACATGCCTCCAAAATTAGCAAACGGAGAAAAATACTTTTCTTTAGGAAGATTCCAAGACTTGGAAACTGCTAAAAAGCTCACAGACAAACTTTCCATCATTGAAGAAAGGTCATGGGGAATCATCTATGCGCCATTGGATGAGGCCGACTTTGAAGCTGACGTTATTCAAGTAATAACCGAACCTGTCGGAGGAATGATTCTTGCACAAAGTATCGTTTACAAAACCGGTGAAAAGATTACTCCATCATTTGCAGGAATTCAGTCATTATGTGGCGATGCATTTGCAAACCCATATCTTGCAGATGGAATTAACTTCACATTAGGCTGTGATGGTTCTAGAAAAGCGGCAGACATTAAAGACAATGAAATGACCGTTGGAATTAGTGCGGCTAAAATTGAAGAAGTTATTTCTGGCTTG
>NZ_JBGVOG010000036.1:0-39153 GCF_045126245.1 Methanobrevibacter sp.
ATTTGTATAATATAAAATAAGTGATTTAATGGAAATAACATTTTTAGGAACATCTTCCGCAGTTCATTCATTTGAAAGAAATCACCCATCCATTGTTTTAAAAGCATTTGGGGAAGTGATGATGTTTGATTGCGGTGAAGGAACACAAAGACAATTGATTTATGCAAAAATAAGTCCTATGAAAATTTCTAAAATATTTATTACTCATTTTCATGGAGATCATATTTTGGGACTTCCCGGACTGATACAGTCAATGAACTTCAGGGGAAGGGATAAAAAATTAACAATATATGGTCCAAAAGGATTAAATGTGCTTAAAGAAGCCATATTTAGTTTAGGCTATTGTAAAATTGAGTTTCCTATTGAATTTATCGAAATTGGTTCTGAAATTGTTGAAAAAACGGAAGATTACATCATTAAATCACAAGAAGTCAATCATTTTGTTCCTTGTCTTGCATATTCAATCGAAGAGTTGAAAAAACCAAGATTCCTACGTGAAAAGGCCATCGAGCTTGGTGTTCCTGTCGGTCCGGATTTTGGAAAACTGCACAAAGGCCAGGAAGTTGAAGTTGATGGAAAAATCATAAAGCCAGAACAGGTTTTGGGCCCTCCTCGAAAAGGAAGGAAAATAACCTATTCCGGAGATACAACCCCCTGTGAAGAAATGATTGAACTGGCTAAAGATTCAACATTGCTAATTCATGAATCAACCTATGTTAAAGAGGATAGCGATAAAGCAGAAGAGAATTACCATTCCACATCCGCTGATGCTGCATTGATAGCTAAAAAATCAAATTCAAAAAAGTTAATTTTGACTCACATAAGCACAAGGTATCAGAATACTGACCAATTATTAAATGAAGCTCTGGAAATCTTTGAAAATACCGAAATCGCTAAAGATTTAAAAACAATTAAATGTGATTAAAATGAATATCGTACCCACAGGCAATCCCGCAATGATTTTGATTTATATCTTAATTATTATTCTGATTACTTCCCTAATAACAAGATTAGTTGCATATATAATAAATAGCATGGATTCATCCCATGAAAATCAGACAATCATTTATCTGATTCGAGACATAATCAATTACATCATATATTTCATTGCAATAATGGTTATATTACAGTTATTTGGAATTAATCTTGCAGGAACACTCTTAAGTTTAGGTATCGTCGGTATTGCAGTGAGTTTTGCTGCCAAAGACATTATTTCAAATTTATTTTCAGGAATGATTTTGATTCTTGGAAAAAGCATCAAAGTCGGAGACACTATTGAAGTTAACGGTAAAAAAGGATTTGTCGAGAGGGTATCCCTTAGGTCAACTGTAATAGTGGATGATTTAGGAGTGAAAAACCATGTGCCCAACTCAACATTGACTAACGATTATTACCTGCAATTCAAACCTCCTGAAAAATATAGGGTGGACATTAATGTTGGATTGCCTTTAAACGTAGATGTTGAAGAATTCAGCGAAAAGATTATTAAAAAAATTGCTTCATATCCCGATTTGGCTGAAAATCCTAAACCCCAAGTTTTTTCACATGAAATAAAATTTGAGGAAAGCAGGGTAAAAGTGTCATTCTGGGTAAAAGATTTAAATGATAAAGACAAATATAAAATAAAAATCACAAATGATATTAGGAAATATATTAAAATGGGTGAAGACTATGAATAATTCTCTTCAAGACGAAATTTTAAAACTGAAAGAAGAAAAAAATGCAATAATCCTTGCACACAATTACCAACCTCAAGAAATTCAAGAAATTGCAGATTTCCTTGGAGATTCTCTAGAATTATGCATTAAAGCTTCTGAAATTGATGATAAAGACTTAGTTATCTTTTGTGGTGTGGACTTTATGGCCGAAACCGCATTCATACTAAATCCAGATAAGAAAATTGTTATTCCAACTTTGGAGGCGGAATGCCCTATGGCACATATGCTGCCTGAAGAGGAACTTTTAAAAGCTAAAGAAGAACACCCCGATGCGGGAGTTATTCTTTATGTAAATAGTATTGCTGAGGCAAAGCAACACGCAGATACTTTATGTACATCCGCTAATGCTGTAAAAGTTACCGAAAGTTTAAAACAGGACAAAATACTGTTCGGACCCGACAATAATTTAGGAAATCATGTTGCAAAAAGAGTCAGCAAAGAGATTATTCCTGTTCCAAAGGGCGGACACTGTTACGTTCATAAATTATTCCACATAGAAGACGTTGAACTTAAAAGAGAACAGTACCCTAATGCAGAAATTATCTGCCATCCTGAATGTAACATTGAAGTTCAACAGGCCTGTGATCAGGTAATGTCAACCGGCGGAATGTTGAAATACATAAAAGAAAGTGATAAGGAAGAATTTGTGCTTGGAACCGAAGTGGATATGATAACTAGAATCAACCTCGAAGTTTCAGGCAAGAAATTATACCCTCTTCTTGAAGGGGCAATTTGCGAAACAATGAAATTGCACACTCTTGAAAAGGTAAGGGATTCACTTATTAATGAAGCCCCACAGGTAACATTGCCTAAGGATGTTGCTGAAAAATCATTGAAAGCAGTCCAACACATGTTGGATGCATCAAAATAGCTAATTTAGCTATACTTTTTTATTTTTTAAATTGTTCTAAAAATGACAGCAATTCTGAACCTATCTCAGGATTGATTTTTTCATAGGAATATCTTTCTATTTCATTGTCATAAATTAAAATTTTAGAGCCATTTACTAACTCTTCCAAAGGCCCCAAATCATTTTCATAGCTGGAAAGCAGATAATTTGAAGTGGTTAAAAATAGGGATTTAGCTTTAATATTTTGCAATTTGTCTTCAATGTCAAAATTTAAAATGCTGTCATTACGGAATTTGAAATCATGGATATCCATGAATAGGCCTTCATCAACATAATCTCCCATTAAAACATCAATTTCATCATTAGATAACTCTTTAAAAATCTTCTTTGGAATATAATCGGCAAACATTAACTGAAAAATGGCAACAGATAACTTAGATAATGAAGCACTATATCCTTCTGAATAAAAATCCTCAGAAGAATCTATTATGCTTTCAATGCATTTTACAAAAACATAACGATAAGCTGAAAGTTTATAATAAGAATTGAAAAGGACTATAAATTCCATATCATCAGGATATTCGGCGGCCCAAGTGAATATCTCAAATCCCCCTAATCCTTCACCAACTAACCCCAATACATTAGTAGCATTAAATCTTTCTTTTAAAAATTGCTTTTTGAAGTTGACCCGGTCATGAAAAGTATATGACGGAAAATTATATTTCAAACCAGTTTCTGAAGGAGAACAAGAATTGGGGTTTCCCAATGACACGATTTTTACAAAAAAATATTCATTTTCATCGACACCATACTGGCCAATCAAACTGTTATACCCTGCAAGAACTGAATGTCCCCCATTGAAGGTTGAGCAAAAAACAATGAGATTTGTAATATTTCCTTCATCATCATATTTAGGAGTGCCGGTTGTAGAATAGTCTACACGAACGTTTTCAAGAACCCTGCCTGATTCAAATTCGAAGGAATCCATAACATATTCATCCGATTGGACATTAAATTGATAATTTATAATAACACAACCCAACTTTTAAAATTCACATTATTAGTTTATTTTTCATAACATATATACCATTACATATCTTCTAAAAAACTTGATAGGAACATGTTCATCTCAATTTCCTCACGGGCTATGAAATCAGCTAATTTAAACTTTGCAATATCGCTTTGAAAAGGGTATAACTCATCAGAGAAGTACATTTTAAGTTTAAAAACATCATCTTCAATTGTTGTTTTGTCTTTCAGATTATCACTAAGAAATTTCATTTGATTTGAAGATAACCCCGATACTGTATATTCAACGAATTTCTGATTATTTTCATCCCCGTAATCCGTAATTTCAACAATCATCAAATCCACCCAAAAACTCTTTTAGCTCATCCCGGATTGTTTCAAGCTCATTAAAACACAAATGTCCTAACTTTGAATCCATAATAACCAATTCAGAATTTTTAATCATTTTAGACATTGGAATCGCATCCAATTCCGGCGGGAAGTGAGGGTCCTGTTTACATGCGACAATCAATACTTTGGATTTGATTTTATCCAAATCATTTTCAACATCAAAATACATGCATGACTCATTGCAATACTTTAAATCATAAATGTCAACATCCAAACTCTCGTTTCCAAAGTTTTCAAATTCCGCACTTAATTCTTCATTAGGCATTTCCCTTAATGCTTCTTTTGAAAGGCCAAAATTAAATTCCGCAAGATTAGCCAATCTTAAAGTCCGGTTTAACGAATAAGTTATTTCACCCATATTATAATCAGGATCAGATTCTATAATCTCATTTACAAATTTTGATAAAATAAAATCATGGCCAGCAACCTTATAGCTGCTTACACCACAGATAATAAAATCTGCAAAGTCAGGATATTCGATAGATAATGTGAGAGCGACAAAACCGCCCATTGAAACGCCAATTACTCCTAAAATATGATTTATATTAAATTTTTCCGCTAAAAATTGCTTTTGAAAATTGCTTACATCTTTAATAGTGTATTTTGGAAACTTGTTTTTTAAATCTGTAGTGGATGGAGAACATGACCCTGAAGAGCCCAATGCGGTTAATGATATAAAAAAATATTTGTTTTTATCAAAAACATCATTATCCCCGATTAAAGGTAGGATTTTTTTCATAGAAGAGAATCTGCCTAAAGATCCATGACAATATAAAATTGCATTGGAAATTAATCCGTCATCATCATATTTCGGAGTTCCAAAAGTTGTATATTCTACTTTAACGTCATTAAGAATTTTTCCGTTTTCAAATTCAAATGAAGGCAATGTGAAATACTCATTTTTATCATCAAAATAATCATCGTCGTAAATTTCAATCCCACCAGTAACGTAACTTATATCTAAATTATCCTTTAAAAAACAAATTATTTAAATTAAACTAAACAATGTTATTGTAATGAAATATAAAATTTTAGAAACTCCGGATTGTGATGATGCATATGAATTGGTTCATGATGCATTGCGAAAAAGGGCAACAATCGTGATTTTTGCATGCTGTAAAGTCAATTATGAGGGAAGAGCCTTAAGTCAGCTTAACTGGGGAGAACGTATAATCATGATAAAGCCAGATGGGGCATTTTTAATACACCAGGAAAAAAAGGTAGAACCCGTGAATTGGCAACCCCCAAAATCAAAAACAAGAAGCTATATCAAAAACGATAACCTTTTTTTGGAAAGTCACAGAAGATCTCCAAAAGAGTTATTGACTGTAGAGATAAGAAAGATTCAGTTCATCAGTTATGCTAATATCGAAGACTTCGAGGAACTTGAGCAGGCAGGATATGAAAAGGACATGAGCGACATGATTATGGAAAAGCCACACATGATTGAAGAAGGTTTTACTCCAACAACAAGAGAGTACAGTGTCGAGCATGGATTTATTGATATTTTAGGAAAAGACAAAGACAATAACCTAATGGTTCTGGAATTGAAAGCGCGTAAAGCAGGAGTTACTGCAGTAAAACAACTTAGAAGATATCTTCAGGACTTGGAAAATACAGACAACGACATTTTAAGAGAATGTAAAGCACAAAAGAAAAAAATTAGGGGATTACTTGTAGCGCCATCGATAATGGATGATGCACAGGAATTGCTTGACGAGGAAGGTATCGAATTTGTAGCCATTGAACCTCCTCGCGAATTAAAAAGAGATAAAAAAATAACATTAGACGCATTCTAACGCAATGCATCTTCAATTTTTTTCATTTCATCAATGTAATATTTTTTTGTGAATTCATTTGCAGGAATTGAAGTGGTAACGTGACATTCCTTTTCGAGTTTATAGATTAGATATTCTTCATTATCCAACGGAATGGATTCATCATCATCCAACAATTCCAGACCATCCAATTCTTCCAAAACATTATTGTATTCCTTTTCTTCAAGAGCAATTGCATCATTTAATTCCATTTCTGAAATTTTCGGATTCAACTGAAGAGCAATAGCTACAAAACCATTGACAGTTTTATCTGAAATATCGAATTTGGACTCCCTTATTTCATCCATAGACGATTTTACATGATATACTGTATTTTTTGTTACGGGGATCTCTTTTGATAAACCTATCTGGTTAATTTCATAGTCATTTTTCCATTCCCCAATTTTGTAAATTGCATAATTTATATTATCAACATTAATTAATTCTTCACTATCCATTTTTACCACAGTTATAAATATCTTTTTATATAAATAAAAACATTATTATTAAATATAATGCAAATTTCAATGGAGGTTAGGCAGTGAAAAAATGTCCTGAATGTGGAAATCCTAGTTATGATGGTGCTCCAGTATGTGGAAATTGTGGATTTAAATTTCCTAAACCAAAAGTTGCTGCACCTAAACAAGAAAGTATCTTTGATAAGGCACCTAAAGAAAAGAAAAAATCTTCTAAAAGTGCGAAAAGTGATGATCAAAGTACACTTGCTATTCTTAAAAAAAACAGATTACTTATTGGTATAATACTTTTGATTACTTTAATTGTGATTTGTGGAATTGTTCTTTTTGGGTCAAACAATGATAATGGAAGTGTCCCAACAACAGGTGATTTACTTGAATTTACTAATGGTGACTTTTCATTTAAATATCCTGGAAATTGGATAGCGGTGAACGGAACTGATGAATCACATAGTGATGCAGTATTCTTTGAAAATGGAAATAGTACTACAATAGAGTATTATAACAGTACACTTGAGTCATCAACTTTAAATGAGATTACTCTAGAAAGAATCAATTATGCACAGGAAAGCGGTTCTTATGTTCAACTTGTTGAAACAATAACCCTAGATGGCAGGAATGCGACCAACATTATTTTTGAAAATTTCGATGGTACATTTACCAGATATGTTTCAATGTTTGATAATGGAGATACATTGCACGTATTCAAAATAAGCGGACCATCCATCAGTTCTATTACTAACGATGAAATCACATCCGTGCTTAATTCAGCAAATATAGCATAAGTATGATTAATTTCATACTTCCTTTTTTTATTTTTAAGTGTTAATATGGAAAAAATCAAACTTGCCCTTTGTCAAATGAACGTCGTTGACAACAAAGAAGAAAATTTAAAGAAAGCTAACTCAATGATAAGCGATGCAGTCAGCGAAAATGTTGATTTTATAGTGCTTCCGGAAATGTTTAACTGTCCTTATTCCAATGAGAAATTCATTGAATATGGGGAAGAAGAAAAAACAAGCATGACACTTTTGGAAATATCCCAACTAGCTTGCAAAAATAACGTTTATATTCTTGCAGGATCAATTCCCGAAAAAGATGGGAATAAATTATTCAATACCAGTTACCTTTTTGACAGGAAAGGTGAAATAATTGCAAAACATAGGAAAATGCATCTTTTTGACATTGACGTTAAAGGAAAGATAACGTTTATGGAATCCGATGTTTTAACGGCAGGAGATGAATTTACAGTTGCCGATACTGAGTTTGGAAAAGTTGGAATTGGAATCTGTTATGATATTCGTTTTCCGGAACTTGCAAGAATAATGGCTCAAGAAGGCGCATTAATATTATTTTATCCCGGAGCATTCAACATGACTACCGGACCGGCCCATTGGGAGTTATTATTCAAATCAAGAGCTTTGGACAACCAAGTCTATTGTGTAGGCGTTGCCCCAGCATTGAACAAAGATTCAAGTTACCATAGCTTTGGACATTCAATTATTACAAACCCCTGGGGAGATATAATGACTGAAGCCGATGAAAAAGAGAGTTTGATAATTTCCGAAATAGATTTGTCAGAAATAAAAAAAATTAGAGAGGAACTTCCTCTTTTAAAGAATAAAAGAGAAGATCTCTACGAAATTATTAAAAAGTAGTTATTTCAATTTAGCCAATCTTTTTTCAAAGTAAGATAATTTCTTATCATCATCTTTAAAAACTTCACAAGCGGTTTCTATGACTCTAATCTCATTGTCAATGTCATCCGCTTTTCTGTATAAAACACATAATCTTTTATAGGGTGCATCTTTAGGCTGTTTGGCTTCAACATAACGTTCATATTCTTTAATAGCCTTTTGAGGGTTGGTCTTCTCCATTTCTTTAATAGTGCTCATCGGAATAACTTTTACAATGGATTCCCCTGATGCTTTAGCCTTTTGTCTTTTTTCCGCTTTTTTAATTGCCTTATTACAGGATTTTTTGAAGTCCTTATCATCTTCAGTTTTTCTTGCATCCTTAATTAATTTTATAGATTCATCGGTTGCAAGGTCACCTAAAGCCTGGATTGCCGCTAATTTAACACCCCAATCCTCATCTTCAAGACATTTTGCAATTGTTTCCAACTCATCATCGGCCTGAAGTTCACCCAAGGCACGTACAGCAACTTTTCTAACTCCAAAGTCTTCATCATCAACAGCTTCAACAAAATACGGAATTACCTTTTTATCTTCAGTTTCCTTAAGTGCAAAAGCAAGGAAACGTTTATCTTTACCTTCCGCGCTTTTAAATTCTTCAATTAATTTATCAACAGCTACATCACCCATATTTCCCAATATTTCAGCAGCTTTAAATCTAACTTGAGCATTGTCATCAGTGGTGGCTTTAATTAATGGTTCAATAGCTTCTTCATCAGTAACACCAACTAATGATTCGATTGCTTCTTTTCTAACTTTAACATCATCATTTGATAAATTGTTAATAGCTTCTTTAAAATTAAAATCAGTCATGATAATAAGTTAGATTTTAAGTATATATAAATTTTAAAAAAAAATAGAAAAAAATAGAAAAAAATAAGAGAAAAAATCTCTTATTTAAATTGCAGTCCATCCACCGTCAATACAGATTAATTGTCCGGTACAGAAGCTTGATGCATCAGATGCTAAGTAAATAGCAATACCATCCAATTCACCAGGTTGACCTAAACGGCCAGCAGGACAATATGCTGCAATGAGATCCATAAATCCTTCCATTTCAATAGAATCTACAGTTAATTCTGTTTCAAATACAGCAGGACCGATAGCGTTTACAGTAATGTTGTATTTAGCCCATTCTACAGCTAAGTTTTTGGTTAAGTTCATTACTCCACCTTTTGCTGAGGAGTATGCACTAATTCCTCCTCCAGGGAAGATTACTCTAGAGTGGATTGAACCAATGTTAATGATTTTACCGTATTCTTGTTCAATCATGATTTCTCCAACAGCTTTACACATGTAGTATACACCACTTAAGTCAATGTGGATGTGTCTTTCCCATTCTTCATTGGATTGGTCGGTGACCATTTTGTTGTTTCCCATACCTGCAGCGTTGACTAAAATATCAATTCTACCATATGCATCCATGGTTTTTGCAACAGCTGCGGTGATACTGTCGTAGTCTCCAACATCACATACAGCGTACATTACTTCAGTTCCGAATTCTTTTTCAATTTCAGCAACGTTTTCTAGAAGTCTTTCTTCTCTTCTTGCAAACAATGCTAATTTTGCACCTTGGCTTGCATATGCTTGAGCAATTTGCCAACCAAGACCGGATGATGCACCGGTAATAACTGCTACTTTGTCTTTAATATCGAAATAGTTTTTCATATTTTATACCACCTTAGGCATAAGCCTATGTATAAATATTTATTAGATTAAACTATTTAACTATTTTTATATGAATTTATGATGAATATTGATTAAAATATTTTAAATTTTATAAAATATCTATAAATAATTAAAATTAATGAATAAACTGATTAAAAAAAACTATGAAAATTTTTTCACTACATAAAAAAAATTAATTAAAATATACTAAAAGTAATAAACTCCAAAACATATAAACTATTATACAAAATGGATACATTTATGAAAAAAATATGTGATAAAAATGATTGAAGAGCAAACAAAAAGCTATTCTAAAAAACAAATTTATAAAATTTTACATCCCTGGGTGAGGGAATGGTTCGAAACCCAGTTTGATGACTTTACACCTGCTCAGAAAAAATCAATCATTGACATCCATAAGAAAAATAACATACTAATATCTTCCCCAACAGGATCTGGAAAAACATTGACCGCTTTTTTATCAATCATCAGCGAATTAACCGCCCTTGCCGAAAAAGACCAGCTGGAAGATAAAGTTTATTGCATTTACATCTCACCACTTAAAGCACTGGACAACGACATCGAGAAAAACCTGGATGAACCCCTTGAAGGAATCAGAAAAATAGCTGGAAAGGATTTGGGAATTAGAAAAGCTGTTAGAACCGGAGACACCACACAATATCAAAGGCAAAAAATGCTTAAAAAACCGCCGCACATTCTAATCACAACACCCGAAACATTATCCATTCTTCTGGTGGCTCCGAAGTTTAGAGAAAAATTAAGTGAAGTGAAATATGTGATTGTTGATGAAATACATTCACTTGCCGAAAATAAAAGGGGAGTTCACTTAAGCTTATCCCTTGAAAGATTACAGCATCTTATAGGGCATTTTACAAGAATAGGATTATCCGCAACCGTAAGTCCCATCGAAGAGGTCGCCAAATTTTTAGTGGGTTATGAATATGGTGTCGGACGAAGCTGTAAAATCGTTAATATAAACTATCTAAAAGAATTGGACATGGAAGTAATGTGTCCTGTAAGCGATATTGTGCTTGCAGACGATGAGGATACAAGGCTTGGAATGTATGACCTATTAGATGATTTGATATGGGAAAACAAAACAACACTAATATTTACGAATACAAGAAGCGGAACTGAACGTTTCGTTTATAATTTAAAGAAAATGTATCCTACACATTACAACAATGAAAACATAATGGCACACCATTCATCGCTTTCAAAAGAAGTTCGTCTTGAAACTGAAAACCGGCTGAAAGAAGGAAAACTAAAGGCAGTAGTGTCATCAACATCTCTAGAGTTGGGAATCGATATAGGATACATTGATCTGGTTGTTTTAATTAATTCACCGAAATCCGTTGCAAGAGCCCTTCAGCGAATTGGGCGAAGCGGACATAAATTACATGAAAAATCACGTGGAAAAATAATCGTTACCGATAGGGATGATTTGGTTGAATGCTCAGTTTTGCTTAAAAATGCAAAAGAAGGAAAAATCGATAGAATCAACATTCCGACAAACTGTTTGGATGTTCTGGCACAGCACATTTACGGAATGAGCATTGAAAATCCATGGGATATTGACTATGCATTTGATGTAATCAAGAAAAGCTATTGCTATAAAAACCTGACAAGAGATGACTATGAAGACGTTTTAAGTTACATGGCCGGAGAATATCCCGAACTTGAGGAAAGATATGTTTATGCAAAAATCTGGATTGACTATGCAAAGAATACATTTGGAAAACGTGGGA
This sequence comes from Methanobrevibacter sp., assembly GCF_045126245.1. GTDB lineage: Archaea > Methanobacteriota > Methanobacteria > Methanobacteriales > Methanobacteriaceae > Methanocatella. Next base: position 11,412 of record NZ_JBGVOG010000036.1, read on the forward strand.
AACTGGCCAGAATGCTATATTCAACCAACATTGGAACAATACCTGACAGTTCTGGAGTGTTGGTGAAATGTGACGGTGAAACTGTTGGAAAGATTGAAGAAGACTTTATGGAACGGCTGAAAAAAGGAGATACCTTCGTTTTGGGTGGAAATACTTACAGATTCAATTATGGCAAAGGAATGACAATTAACGTAACCCCCTCAAGCGGACCGCCAACAATACCGTCCTGGTTTTCACAGCAACTGCCTTTATCTTTTGACCTGGCAATGGACATCCAAAGATTTAGAGCACATATGGATGTTAAATTCCGATACGGGAGAAGTAAAGAGGAAATTATGGAATTTATTCATGACTATTTATATGTTGATGATTTCGCGGCCAATTCAATTTATGAATATTTTGTAGAGCAGTTCAAATATGCAAAAATCCCAAGCAACCAACTTTTGCTAATAGAATATTATAAAGGGTTTGGAGGAAGACGATTTGTCATATTCCATTCATTATTCGGCAGGAAAGTCAATGATGCGCTCTCAAGAGCAGTCGCATATGTTGTGGCACAAAGATATAACATTAATGTCACCATTTCAATTTCAGACAATGGCTTTTACTTGAGTTCAGACGGCAAAATTGGAGGTCTGGAATCATTCAAAGAACTGAACTGTGAAAACTTTGAAAATATCCTAACAAAATCGTTGAATAAAACTGAAACTCTAGCCTCACGATTTAGACATTGCGCCGGAAGATCTTTAATGACGCTTAGAAAATACAAAGGGGAATCAAAATCCGTCGGTCGCCAGCAGGTCAGGGGAAAAATATTGTTAAAATTCGTGCAGGAAATGGATGAAAACTTTTCCATCTTAAAAGAAGCTAAAAGAGAAGCTTTAGAAGATTATATGGACATCAAAAATGCATTGAAAGTGATTGAGATGGTGGAATCTGAAGAAATGGGCGTTAAAACTATAAATACAGTAATACCAAGTCCATTTGCTTTTAATCTGATTTCACAAGGATATCTTGATGTCTTAAATCAGAACGATAAAGCAGAGTTTACAAAAAGAATGCATCAGGCAATTTTAGACCAGATTCGAGACAAATTAAAAGACATTTATTAACTAAAATAATTAAATACTTTTATTAACAATTATCAAATAATGATTAGTAGGTGATAATTATGACTAAATGGAAAGCAGTGATGATCGGTTTTATTTTAGCCGTAATTGTTAAATCGTTTTTCGCACACTATGAATTCATAGGATTATTAATTGTCGGATTCATCACAGGCTACATTGCACGGGATGGTGCAATCAGCGGTTTGTGGAACGCCGCTGTTGCAGGAGCATTGGGAACAATAGTGGCTGCGATATTATTCATATTCATTGCAACATTCGGTGGGAGTTTATTTGGAATATTCGGAGGTTTGACCGGATTTACAATTTCTGGAATTTCAAGTTTATTCATAATTATTGGAGATTTGATATACTATGCGATTGTTATGGGAATAGCAGGAGCATTTGGAGGAATATTTGCCTCTAAAAAATAAGTTTTTGGGGAAAATAAAATGGAAATACTTAGTGACGTTGACATAAAATCTGTAGTTTTCGGAGCTGCAATTGCCGCTACATGTTTTATTATTGGAATGAATGGAATGGATTTAGCATATCCCTTTGCTTCAATTGGATTGCTATATACTGGATATAAAGCAAAAAACCTTAAATGGGGTGCAGGACTTGGTGCATTTGCATCAACACCGTTAATGGTTTTGTCCCTCGATCAAAGATTTGTTGGAGTCTTGGACGGGAAAACAGAAATTATCATAATCCTATTGATATTTTTCGTAGGCGCGTTAGTAGGTTTTGTTGGCGCATGGGCCAAAAGAGACCGCGTTAAAGCAAAAGAGGAATATGAGAAAAAACAGAAAATAGGCAAAAATAAAAACAAAAAGAAAAAAACACAAGAAACTCCAAAAGAAAATAAAGGTTTCTTAAATAAAATTTTAAAAAAAGAATAAAAGAAAAATAATAACTTAATTATGTTATTATTTTTTCTAATTCATCTCTTTCTATACCATTTTTAATTTCTAAAGCAATTCTTCTTCCCATACTCATTGGTTTGCCATAAGTCAAGTATGAGTAAGGAGAACCGTCCATAAATGTATTTGTTCCACCGTCAGTTCTTGCACTGATTTCGAAACAAATTACCTCTAAGTTATCGTTTACTAAAGTTTGCATACAGAATGGTCCGTTTAATCCCGGAGCAACTAATTTTTTAGCACTTTCGGTTAATTTATCAGCGATGTCAAATACTTGTGGAAGTAAAGATTCACGAATTACAGCAGGGTGGTTACCGGTAACAACATAAGATGGGCTTAAATCAATATCCAATTGGTCTTTTGCAGGCATTCTTACAAATCCATCAATACTGGATTCATATCTTGTATCCATACCCATTAACTCGACTTTATCGTCAAGAGCGGAATAGAAATAATGTATACAGTAGTTACAGCCTGAAACATATTCCTCAATGTGTGCTGCTTCCACATCACTGTCTTCTAACCATCCACGAGCTTTCATTGCCTCAATTTTTGCATCGAATTCTTCAGTAGATGAAGCTACAAAGTAACCCCTTCCACCTCTTGCACCAGGGAACTTGACCATAACCGGTCTGTCAATTTCGGAAGGATCATTATATTTGAACGGAATTCTGACATCACCTTCAACAAGCAATGCTCTTTCTTTATCTCTTTCAGCTTCCCATCTGAGTACATCTCTGTTTCCAAACATTGGCACGTTAAATTTATCTTCAACATTATCTAATCCGGCATAAGCGACAAAAGACCCATGAGGAACTACAATTGCATTCATAGCTCTAAGTTGTTCTTGAACCTCTTCATTGACAATGTCTTTAAATTCATCGACAATAATGTATTCATCAGCAACTCCAAAACGTTGGTATGGAACTTCACGACCTTTTTCACATACAATAGCTGTTCTAAATCCTTCTTCCTTAGCACCTTGCAAGATGTGTAAGGAGGTGTGGCTTCCGAGAGTGGCTATTGTGATTTCACTTTTGTCATAATTAGCCAAAATGTCTAAAATGTCTTCCTTTTTAACTTCTCCCATTATATCTTCTCCTCAAAGAATGATAATATTATATATATTTTTCTGAATTTATAATATTTTTTATTTGATTTTAAATTCATTTCTGAAAAATATTAAAAAGGACAAAAGACAGATAGTAAAACAGTATTTTTATTAATTTTAATGGTTGAATAAAATGTTGATTGGATTAATTTCAGACACCCATATTCCAGACAGGGCTAAAGAAATACCTCAAAAGGTATTTGATGCATTCGATGGAGTGGATTTGATATTGCATGCAGGTGACCTGACATCACCAAAAGTGATTGAAGAGCTGGAAAAAATAGCCCCCGTAATGGCGGTTCAGGGAAATATGGACCGTGCGCGTGGAATCGACCTGCCACCTGCAAGAGTCATAGAAACAGAAGGTTTAAGAATTGGAATTGCACATGGCGAAGTTTATCCAAGAGCAGACACACAACAATTGGTTTATCTGGCAAAGGAGCTGGATGCTGATATTCTGGTTACCGGGCACTCCCATCAACCAAAAATAGAGCAGACTGATGGAGTATTGCTCTTAAATCCCGGAAGCCCAATCGTTCCAAGGCTCGCTGATCGAACTGTGATGATACTTGACATAAATAACAAGGAAGTTGATGTGGAAGTTGTAAAAATTGGTGCGCCGGTATGCAGTGCGCTTGATTTTGATAAATATAAGAGGGATTGAAATGGGAAGCAAATGGCAGATGGAAAAACACAATGACCCATATTACAAAAGAGCAAAGCAAGAGGATTACCGCTCAAGAGCGTCTTATAAACTTAAACAATTAGATAAAAAATTTAGTATTATCAAACAGGGAAATACCGTTGTTGACTTGGGGGCTGCACCGGGAGGATGGTCCCAAGTTGCATTAGAAAAAGTAGGTGAAGAGGGAATAGTTGTAGGTGTTGACCTGAACAGATTTAAAAAGTTCCATGAAGAGAACTACTATGGAATAAGAGGCGATTTTACAACTCCGGAAGTACAGGAAAAGATTATGGAGATAATCGGAGGGAAAGCAAAAGTAGTGATGTCTGATGCTGCACCATCACTTTGCGGAATTAAAAACATAGACCAATTAAGGTCAATTGATTTGATCAATGTAGTTATAGAAATCGCGGACAATATACTTGAAGAAAAAGGAAACCTTGTTATGAAAGTATTTCAGGGCCCTGAATACAAACCGATGCTGGATTCACTTAAAAAGAAATTCAGACAGGTGAAAACAACAAAACCGCCATCATCCCGTAAAAAGAGTTCTGAAATGTATGTTGTAGGTTTGGGATATAAGCCAAAAAATAAAAAAAGAAATTAAAGAGTATTGTAAGCATTATTAGCAGCATCAAGTCTTTGTTTTGCAAACTCTATTCTGCTATCTACCTCATTAGATGGTTTTCCGGCATCAAGTGCACTCTGAACATTTTCAATAGCCGAATTTGCCCGTGTCAGCTCAATTTTTGCATCATTATAAACCTTAATTTGGTCTGGTCCGCCAGCATAATACGTAGATTTAACACTGTCAAACTTAACAGCCAAATCCGAATAAGATGATTTTAACTCTGCAAGCTCATCATATTGAGTGCCTGAAGATATTCCATCAGTAATATCTTCTGAAACCATGCTATATGCCACATATGCCACGACAAGGATTGTTGAAATAATCATGATGATTCCAACAACAGAAATTAACATAGAAGTGGATTTAAATAAGCTTAATCTTGATTTCCTCATAATAACCTCAAATAAATTAAAATTTGTTAATAATCTTATTTATTAATTTTAGTATTTAATGTTTACTTATGCAAAACATGAAAAAATACAATAATTTTTAAAGTATGAAAAAATAATAATATAGATAATGAATTCTACTACTAAATCACAAACATCAATTGCAAAATTTGAAGAATTTTTTTCAACTTCATATAAGGATGATGTGTTTGAAATACTTGAAAAATATCCTGATGAAAGGTCACTTAATGTAGATTACACTGCATTGGAAATATTTGATCCTGACTTGGCAGATTTGTTAATCGAGAAGCCTGAAGAGGTAATTAATGCTGCCCAAATTGCTATTAAAAATATTGACCCCCTTGTAAAAGATGCGGATATCCATATTCGGTTTGAAAATCTTTCAAATATCATTCCATTAAAAACATTATTAAGTAAATACATAGGAACATTCGTTTCAGCCGATGGAATTGTGAGAAAAACCGATGAAATCAGACCTCGTATTGAAACAGGAGTGTTTGAATGCAGAGGATGCATGAGGCTTCATGAAGTTGAGCAGACTTCCAGCAATACAATTATAGAGCCTTCATTATGTAGTGAATGTGGAGGAAGGTCATTCAGATTGCTTCAGGAAGAATCCAAATACATCGATACTCAAACCGCAAGAATGCAGGAACCATTGGAAAACTTATCTGGAGGAACCGAACCTAAACAAATGTTGATGATTTTAGAAGACGATTTAGTAGATGAATTGAATCCTGGAGACAAAGTAAGAATAACAGGAACATTGAGAACCTTCAGAGAAGAAAGAAGCGGCAAGTTTAAAAATTACATTTACGTTAATCATATTGAACCTTTAGAACAGGAATTCGAAGAGCTGCAGCTTTCCGAAGAAGATGAAGAAAAGATTATAGAATTATCCAAAGACCCGAACATTTATGAAAAAATTATCCGCTCCACTGCACCTTCAATCAAAGGTTACAGGGAAGTCAAGGAAGCTATTGCACTGCAACTTTTCGGAGGATCTGCAAAGCAGCTTGAAGATGAAACCAAATTAAGGGGAGACATACACATTCTCATAGTAGGGGATCCTGGTATCGGTAAGTCCCAAATCCTTAAGTATGTTTCAAGGTTAGCTCCGAGAAGTATCTATACAAGCGGTAAAGGTACCACAGGTGCAGGATTGACTGCTGCAGCTGTTAGGGATGAACTTGGTGGATGGTCTCTTGAAGCAGGTGCATTGGTGCTTGGAGACCAGGGTAACGTTTGCGTTGACGAATTGGACAAAATGAGGTCTGAAGACAGATCAGCACTTCACGAAGCATTGGAACAGCAAACCGTAAGTATTGCAAAGGCAGGAATTATGGCAACATTGAATTCAAGGTGTTCCGTTCTTGCAGCCGCAAACCCTAAATTCGGTAGATTCGATCCGTATAAAATACTTGCAGAACAGATTGACTTGCCGGCCCCGATTATTTCTCGTTTCGACTTAATTTTTGTAATTGAAGATAAACCAACAAGAGAAGGCGATGCAGAGTTAGCAGACCACATTTTAAAAATACATAAAGAAAATACTATCGATTATGAAATTGAACCGGAACTGCTTAGAAAGTACATTGCATATGCCCGTAAAACTACAAACCCTGTTTTAACAGATGAAGCCAATGAGGTTTTAAGAGAGTTTTATGTCAATACAAGAAACAGCAACCCTGATGAGAGAGGTGCTGTTCCGATTACTGCAAGACAGCTGGAAGCTATTATTCGTTTGGCCGAAGCAAGTGCAAAAATCAAACTTAAAGACAAAGTTGAAAAAGAAGATGCTGATAAAGCTGTGAAATTGCAACTTTCATGTCTTAAAAAAGTAGGTGTTGATCCTGAAACCGGCGAAATGGATATTGAGATTATGGAAGGAAGAACACCTAAATCAGACAGGGATAAAATTCAAAGGGTGACTGAAGAAATAGCGCTTCTTGAAGAGGAATACGGTGGAGATGCTCCTTTAAACATATTGAAATCAAACATGAATGAGAAATATGGAATGAGCGAAGAAAAAGTTGAAACAATCGTTCGCAATTTACAACAAAAAGGAATTATTTACGAACCGGCCACCGGTTACTACAGAAGATTATCATAAATAATCTCTTTAAATTTTTATTTTTTTCGGTTTACTCGATTTTTTTAAAAAAATAACAATACATTAATAAATGATTAAATTAAAATTTAATATATTATACTTATACTAATTTTCACGGAGAGATAATATGGATAAATACGAAGATTTATTAGAAAGAGCAATAGACCAATTACCTCCAGAAGTATTTGAACACAAAAGATTTAAAATTCCTAAAGCTTATTCAGATATCCAAGGTAATAGAACATTCATTAAAAACTTTAAAGATGTTGCAGAAGGTTTAAATAGAGATCCTCAGCACTTATTAAAATTTTTAATGAGGGAATTAGGTACTGCCGGAAATATTGAAGGTCAAAGAGCAATATTGCAAGGTAAATTTACTCATTACTTGATTAATGAAAGAATTGAAGATTATGTAGACAAATATGTAATTTGTCATGAATGTAACAGACCAGATACAAGAATTATCAGAGAAGGTAGAATATTCTTACTTAAATGTGCTGCATGCGGTGCAACAGCACCTTTAAAATCATTATAAACCTACCTTTTTTCTTATTTTTACAGATACTATGTTTTGTCCAGAGTGTGGAAGTACTGATAAAAAGATGGTTGGCGACATCTGCATTGACTGTTTTTTAAAAGAATTTCAGATGATTGAAATACCAGAGCGCATTGAAGTTCAAATATGTAGCCACTGTAATAGTAAACTTGAAGAGGGAAAATGGGGTGAAGAGTTTGTCCCCGAAGAAGAAATTATCTACAGAGCACTTGAGAGAAACATAAAAATAGCTGATGAAGTTTCAAACGAAATAATAAACCTTGAAATTGACCAAATCAAAGGAACAATAGCTAACTGTTTTGTTGAAGTTATCGGAGAAGTTCAGGGTACACAAATCGAAGAGACACATGACACAGAAGTCAAACTTCAAAAAACCGTTTGTCCGACTTGCAGCAAAATACAGTCAGGATATTATGAATCAGTAGTTCAATTCAGGGCAGATAAACGAGAAATTAAAGCTGAAGAATATGCTAAAGCCGATGAAATAGTTGAAAGAACTTTAAATAAGCAATCAAAATCAGACAAGTTGGCCTATTGTCCTCAAATTGCAAAACTAAAAGAAGGATATGATTACTATATAGGCTCCTTTAAAACAGGAAAAAAAGTTGCTGAAAACTTAAAGGAAGAATTTGGAGGAACAATCAAAGAATCTCCAAGGCTTATCAGTGAAGACAAATCTACCGGAAAAGGACTCTATAGAGTCTGGATTTCAATAAGGATACCTGAGTTTGAGGTGAACGATTTCGTAAAATTTGAAGATAAAATCATGCAGGCAACAAGCATTGGCAAAAATAGTGTTGTATGCACAGACATCACAACAAATAAAAAGCATAATATCCCTATGAAAAATCTGGAAGACATTGAACTTGTTAAAAAATATGATGAAGTTGAAACCACAACAATAATTTCAAAATCCCCCAACATAATCCAAATCCTAGACCCGAGCGATTATTCAGCAGTGGATTTGGAAATGAAAGAAGAATTCGCCAGTTATAATATTGGGGATGAAATAAAGCTTATTAAAATTAATGATTACATTTATTTATTGAATTAAGTGATAAAATGAATATTGAAGAAAAGATTCAATTGATTGAAGAAGGAACCTTGGAAGTTATAGACACAGAAGAACTGAAAGAAGTCCTTAAAAAAGAACAGCCTATAGCTTATACCGGTTATGAACCTTCTGGAAAAATCCATTTAGGACATGCAGTAACTGTGCAAAAATTAAAACAATTGCAAAAATTAGGTTTTAAAATTAAAATCCTTCTTGCAGATTATCACGCATTTTTAAATGGAAAAGGAACCGTTGAAGAAATAGCCGAAACCGCAGAGTACAACAAAAAATGTTTCCAGGCTTTAGGCCTTGATGAAACTACAGAATATGTTTTAGGTTCATCATTCCAACTTGAACCTGATTATACTGATAAAGTTTATCAACTAGCTACAATGACCACTTTAAAAAGGGCTAGACGAAGTATGGATCAGGTAAGTCGTGCGGACGATAATCCTAAAGTGGCCAGTGTAATATACCCTATTATGCAAACCGTAGATATGGCTGCTTTAGAAGTGGACATTGCACTTGGCGGAATGGAACAGAGAAAAATCCAAATGCTTGCACGTGAAAACCTGGAAAAAATCGGTGAAAACGTGCCGGTTTGTATCCACACCCCATTATTGCATGGTCTTGACGGAGATGCAAAAATGTCCTCAAGTAAAGGAAACTACATTGCAGTGGATGATTCCGTAAAAGAAATCACTAAAAAGATTAATAAAAGTTACTGCCCTCAAGGAGAAATTGAAGGAAATCCTATGATTGAAATTGCGGAAACTTTTGTCTATCCTAATCAAGACACTTTACTTATCAAAAGACCTGAGAAGTTCGGCGGAGACATTGAACTTACTCATGATGAGCTAATTAAGGAATTTGGTGAAGGAAACCTACACCCAATGGACTTGAAAACTGGAATTAAAGATTTCTTAATTGAATTCTTTGCTCCTGTAAGAGAATACATGGAGGAAAATTAAATGGTGGAAGAAAAAGAAGAGTTTGAAATGGGTTTGCCGAATGGCGTCGGCGAACAGATGCTTGCTCACGCATTTGAAAAGTTCGACATCAAATTGGAACAGACCGAATTTGGGCCTAAATTAATCGGAGAATATGATGAGCTTGTCAAAGTTAGAGATTTCTTAGAAAATGCCATTCGTGAAAGATTAAAAGAATTGGAAGGAGAATAATCATTCTCCAAACTTATTTTTATTTATTATTCTAAAGGAATCAAAAAAAAGTGTCCTGTTTGGCGAAATATCTCATTGAATGCAATCCGGACAAATACCAAGATATGGTGCTACCGCTTTTTTAATATCTGAAGATACCTTATTTACACCATTGTTTGCATCAATTATTTCACATTGGAAATTTTTAGATATTTCCAGATAATTGGCCTTAACCTTTGTTAAGAATTCTTCATTTTCAAAAGTATCCTTACCAGAAGTTCTTGCAACAGATTTTTTCACATCCAAATCTAATAAAATTAACAAATCCGGTTTTTTAGCGTATTTATTCAAAATTTCGATCCAATCCGCAGGTTCTTGATAAGCGAGTGATGAAATAAATGATCTATCTGAAATAAATATTTTTGAATCTTCATTTAATTCATCCATTATTAACATCCTGTCTGCTGCAAAAAGAAGGCCTAATGTTTTTTGAAGGGTATCGGTTGCTGCATCTGGACGTTGCAATATTTTTCTAATTAGTTTACCTACTTCAGAGTCTGTTGGTTCCACTAATGTTTCAACTCTAAATCCATTATTCTCTAACCATTCCTTTAACATTTGGATTTGAGTTGATTTTCCAGCACCATCAATTCCTTCAAAAACTATATACATAACATAGAATATGTTTTAATTTAATATATAATTAATTACAAAAATTTAAATGTATAAATATAATCAAGGTGTAGAAATAAAATGGTTTTAGAAGAATTATTGGCTCCTGCAGGTTCTTACGATGTCCTAGTAATAGCAGTTAATGCAGGTGCCGATGCAGTTTATATTGCCGGGCAGAATTACGGTGCCAGAGCATATGCTAAAAATTTTACTATTGAAGAAATTGAAAAAGCGGTAAATTATTCTCATTTGAATGGCGTTAAGGTCCATGTTACAGTCAACACGTTAGTTAATAATTTTGAAATTGTTGATGTCTTAAAATATTTATTTAAATTATATCAGATTGGTGTGGATGCAGTTATTGTACAAGATCTGGGGTTGATTTGGCTTTTAAAAACATTCATTCCAGATTTGGAAGTTCATGCATCAACACAAATGGGGCTGAACAATTATCCTTCATTTAAATGGGCTTCAAAAAACAATATCAAAAGAGTAGTTCTTCCGCGTGAAGTCAATATTGAAGAAATAAAAAGAACACATGATAGACTTCAAAATGACAATATCAATATGGATATTGAAGTATTCGGTCATGGGGCATTGTGTTACTGCGTTAGCGGAAAATGCTATATGTCATCATACAACAGCGGGAGAAGTGGGAACAGAGGTGCTTGCGCACAGCCATGCAGAAGGGAATATCGCCTAAAATATAGAGGATACAACATAGGAAACGGATTTTTATTGTCTACACATGACCTTGCAACATATAATAATTTAGAAGCCATTTCCAATGCCGGAGCAAAATCCCTTAAACTGGAAGGCAGAATGAAATCTGGCGACTACATCGGAACAATTGTCAATAGCTACAGGAATCTTTTGGATGGAAACGAAGGAGACTATAAGAAAGATTTGCACCTTGTATTTAACAGAAAATTCACCAATGGATACATCATGAACGATAAACCTGGAGACGTGATGGGAAGAGGCAGTTCCGGCCATGAAGGATTATACATTGGAGACATAACCGATATTGAGGATACAAAAGTAACCATTGAAATTAAAAACAAGGAAATCCCAATTATTTTGGAGCCTGGAGACGGAATCGCATTTAAATACAACGGTAAAATCAAAGGAATATATCTTGAAAACATCATAAAGCAGGATGAAAATGAAATCATCATAGACACTACACGCCTTGTTAAGGTTGGAACAGAAGTGTTCATCAGCTATTCCAAATCAACTCATGATTATCTAAAGCAGTTTGAAAAGGAAACCATCAAAAACAATGTTGGAATCAATTTATCCCTAACCTGGGATGAAAATCTGAATCTTTATACAAAAGTTGAATTCAACATTGACGATGAACTAATTAATTTCAGACACAAATGTTTGGATAAATTTGAAAAGGCTAAAAACAAACCGGTTACCGAAGAGACAATTGAAAAGCAATTGTCAAAAACAGGTGAAACACCATTTTATATTGAAAATATCCGATTCAACAATATGCCAAAAGACATTTTCATACCAATTCGTGAAATAAACCAGATCAGACGCGAAATTCTGGACACCGCAACAGATTTATTGTTGAATCATTATACTCCTACTAAAAAAGCTGTCAAACAAGTCAGAAAAGATTTGACTAAATTTTTCGAAGATTATGAAAACGTTAAAGATAAAAATAAAAAGAAATCACCAAAATTATCAATATTTATAGATGACCTATCACAAATAAAAGCGGCTTCCGGATTTGACCTGAAACGGATATACTTTGATGGAAACTGCCACTACAACAACCCGGATGATTATTTTGCAAATATAAAGGAGACATTGAAAAAAGCCAGCTTGATGGCATCACCAACCGAATTGGTCTGGGTTTTAAATTCATTTATAACAGAAGATGAAGCTATAAAATGCAATGAAATCATAAAAGACCTTGAAAATGAGGGAATCATAATTTCTGTAATGGGCGATTTTCCGGGAATGAAAGAAATATTTGATTGTCCGATTTATGGAAACCACAACCTGAATGTTTGGAACAGCTTCTGTGTGAGAAATCTGAATGAAGCCGGATTCAAATCATTAATCTTATCTTCCGAACTTTCAGGAAAAGAAATTAGAGAGTTAATCATCAAGAATCATGATAGGAATATTGACCTTGAAATGATTGTGAATGGAAACCTGGAAGTGATTGTAAGCAAAGATGATTTCACAAATCTAAATGATGGAAAAGATTTCATTATTTCAAACGATGCCGACTATGCAATCCTGGAAGATAAAAAAAGGAAAAAATTCAAATATAAGGTATTTTTCGACTACACCCGCCAAAGCCACATTATCAACAAGGACTGCCTATGCCTAATTGAAGAGATGAATGAGATTAAAGACCTGGGTCTTGATTCATTAATCCTGGATTGCAGATATTCAAATGAGAAATACACTTCCCAAATTTTATCGATTTATAATGAAAGCCTAAAAAACAAAGACCAAGAGGAATTGACCAAGTACAAATATCAGATTATGGATTTCTCACAATCATACATCAACAAAGGCAATTACATTGAAGGAAGATTACACGAGGACAAATAATGAGAATTCCCGAATTACTTGCGCCGGTCGGATCGATGGAACATCTGAAAGTGGCAATCAATGCAGGTGCCAGTTCAGTTTATTTATCAGGAAAGGATTATGGGGCAAGAAAATATGCTGCAAACTTCACATTAGATGAGATAAACGATGCTGTAAACATCGCCCACCTGCATAATGTCAGAGTTTATGTTACCGTAAATACCCTAATTAAGCAGGACGAGCTGGAAGATGTCATAAACTACCTGTCAAACCTATATGCAATTGGAGTGGATGCAGTCTTGGTTCAGGATTTGGGTCTGGTTGATTTGATTAACAGACATTTGCCAGATTTAAAAGTTCATGCTTCCACACAAATGACCTGTGAAAACCAGTTGAAATTGGATTACCTTGAAAGCAAAGGAATTAAAAGGGTTGTCCTTCCACGTGAAATGAGAAAAGAAGAAATTCAAAATCTTAAAACAAATATGGAACTTGAAATATTTGCCCACGGCGCATTGTGCTATTCCTATTCAGGCCAGTGCCTTATGAGCAGCTTTAAAGGAGGCAGAAGCGGGAACAGAGGAACATGTGCCCAGCCATGCCGCCAGAAATACAAAGTTTCAGGACTTGAGAAAGAAGATTATTACTTGTCCCCATGCGATTTATCGTTATTTGATAAACTAAAGGAAATTTCCGAGCTGAACATCAGCTGCATTAAAATTGAAGGCAGAATGAGGAATAAAGAATATCTGGCAATTGTAATCAGCAATTATAGAAAAGCTTTAAACAAATTAAAAAGCAATAAAGAAACTGAAAGCGAAGAAATAGGTTTGGTTTTCAACAGAGGTTTTGTCGAAGGTCAATTCAGCAAAACATCAAAAAGAAGCATCAGACCTGGGCATGTTGGCTTGAAAATAGGAAAAGTAATTTCAAGCGGCAAAAATCAGATTGCAGTAAGATTAAATGACGATTTGAAAAATATTCCCGAAAGGGGAGACGGATTGTTAATAGTTAAAAACAATAATGATTATGGTCTGGAAATATCACAAAATCCAGTGATTACTACATTAAATCACTTCCAAAAAGGTAAAAATAAACAAATTAAAGATCTGACAAGGAAAAACAAAGTTTTAATCATTAAAAAAGTATGGCAAAACAAGAAAAGTGATTTTAATTTAAATGAATCCGATGTTTATCTGACAAAGAGAAATAACCTGATTAAAAAAGCCCGTGAAATTGAAAATAAGGGAAACAGTTTTGCGAAATCCAAATTGATTCTTACCTTTTCCATAAAAAACAAATTTCCAAAACTAAAAGGCAGAATCACACTTGCAAACCACAAGGAAATAGAATGCGAAGTTGTCGGAACCACTCCCTTTGAAAAACCTCTTAAAAAAAGTGTTACACGAGAAACAATCAAAAAACAACTCTCAAAAGTGGATAATTACCCTTATCAGATTACACAAATCAATGTTAACTATGATGGGACCCTTTTCATTCCAATCAGTAAAATCAACGAACTTAGAAGAAACTTGTTTGAAAAATTGGAAGGAGCAATTACTGATTCTTATAAACATAAATTCAAAAAAATCAAATTAAATCTAAAAGAAACCGAAAAAGGAAATGAAACCGCTAATTTTTCTTTTTATACTAACAACTTAACCCATTTGAAAAACATTAAGAATGTTAAACGGGTTTATTTGGAAATTCCTCCGGAAAAGGATAATGCAAATATCAGTGAAAAAGAAAACTACAATCTGAATTATATGATTAATTTCCTAAAGGAAGCTTATGAAATATCATACGATAAAGATTATGAATTGGTATGGAAATGGCCGGATATTGCTCATGATAAATTTATTAAAGTTTTAAATAAGGTAAGGGGAATCTTAAACAAGATGAACTACAATATTCCAATAATGAGCAATAATTTCAAAGGAGATTATGGGCCGTATTCCATGAACATTACAAACTCACAGACAATTGAATCTCTTGATAACTACAAGATACTTACAATATCTCCGGAATTAACCAAAAAAGATTATGAAGACATAATAACATATTCAAATTCAGATAAATTGGAATTGTTAGTTCAAGGGTCAGTTGAATTAATGAAAACACGCTATCCCCTATTATACAAAAAGGAAATTAAAAAGCTGAATGATAATTCTAAATTCTACTTAATTGATAGAAAAAACAATACCTATCCAATCCATAAAAGCCTTTCTGGTGAAGAACTTATTTTATTCAATAGTGAAGAGCTTTCATTACTTAAAGAAATTGCGCACTTGAAAGACATTGGTTTCTGTAATTTCTCCATAGATGGTCGTTGGAAAGAAGATAACTACTGCAACATGATTGATATTTATAACACTGCATCAAAAGGCGAAATTAACGAAAAAGAGTTACTCAAATATAGTCCAAAAAACACTTCCGGCAATTACTAATAATACTTTTCAAATGCTCTTGGCAATGTATGATAATATATTAAAATATATACTATTTTTAAAAAGGGTTTGGTAAAATGCAAGGGGAAAAAATTACATTGCAAAACATAAAAGGGATTGGAGATAAAATCTCTGAAAAAATACTTAACAGTGTTGGAGGCGAAGAAGAACTCCAAAAAATTGTTGATAATGTTGATGTTGAAAAAATATCAAATATTGAAGGTATCAGCCAAAGAAAAGCTATTGAAATAATGAATCAATTATTGAATAATCCCCGCTATGAATTTATAAAAAGCGACAGAGCCATGGAGATTTATGAGGATATCATAAATAAAATTTTATCATATTCCAATACATCTTATTCAAAAAATAGAATTTTGCTCCTTTCACCGTCAAAAGACATTGGAAAAATAAATTCCAGCCTTGATTTTGTAATGTCTGCAAAAGAACACGTTTCCCAACTTCCAATCATTAAATTGAGAGGATTGATGAAAAATCTAAAAGAAGTTGAGGAAGCCAAAGCAGAATATGACCCCAGCAAAGCAATACTTGTGGAAAGTGAAGAAGATAATTCGTATCTTACCGATTTAGGACTCAATCAATATTATCCAATCATCACCGCCAGCGATTCACCTCTGCTACAGGAAGAAATGATGAATTACGATTTGGTATTTTATGTTTATTCACAGGGGATTCTCGACTTTGAAGGAATGCCCAACTTGATAATGATCAATATTGATGAAAATGATTATGAGATAGTTCCTGAAAAAATCATTAACTTTTTTGTGCAGAATAAGGAATTATTTGAAAGAGTTCATGAAATTCAAAAAATCAGAAACAAGGAAAGTGTCTTGGGAGACATCATTCCTATCATCGATGAATTAAACATTATCGATAAAAGGGAAGTGGATATTGAAGAGTTGGTTAATTCTTTAAAATATGATATGGATATTGAACTGGAAAAATCTATCAAACAGGTTGATCTTGAGGGAGATGAAATACTCAACCTATTAAACAATAACTTCCCTCCAAAGATTAGCAAAATATTTGACGAAATTATCAATAAACGTAAAGAAATTATCCGTGAAAAAACAGAGATTAGTTTTGACCCATTTCTCAGAACATATCCTATCCAAATTGACGAAAATGAAATTCAACGCGTAACCCTTGAACAGTCATCAAAAAAAGAAAATGATATATTTGACATTAAAAAGAGTGCTGCAATTCAGCTAAATTCAATTAAAGATAAAGCTATCAAAGAAGTTGAAGATGTAATCAAATTTGATTATGAATTTAGTTTAGGCAGTTTTGCATATGAATATGACTTATGCAGACCTCAATTTGGCGAAGACATCAGATTGGCTGGTGCACTCCACCTAGAGTTGGCGCTTGAAAAGGATAAAGATTATATTCAAAAAGTGGACTATCAATTAACCCCAAATGAGAATATTGCCCTTTTAACCGGTGCTAACAGCGGAGGTAAAACAACCCTTCTTGAAACATTGACACAGATTTCAATAATGGCACAGATGGGCCTTCCAGTAAGTGCCGATGCATGTGAGATAAAAATTGTTGATGAAATTTACCACTTCTCCAAAAAACGATCCCTTGATGCAGGGGCTTTTGAATCATTTTTAAATGTATTTATCCCAATTGTAACAACCAAAAGTGAAAAATTAGTTTTATTGGATGAACTGGAAGGAATTACTGAGTTAGATGCCGCAGTTAAAATTATATCCACATTTATTGACATGATTAAGGAATCAAATTCCTATGGAATTATTGTAACCCATATGGCAAGGGAAATAATGAACTACACAAATATTCGTGTAGATGGAATAGAAGCAAAAGGATTGGATGAAGATTATAATTTAATAGTCGACAGAACCCCAAAAATGAATTTCCTTGCAAAAAGTACTCCCGAATTGATTTTAAAAAGAATTTATGAAAAATCTGATGATGATTTAAAAGCAGTCTATGCAAGAATTTTAGAAAAATTCTAAAAAAAAACATTCCTCCCAACTCATTATCCATAAAATAATTTTCATACTTAAAAAAAAGAAGAGATTTGAAAGCACATTACATGTTTAAATCTTATTTTTTCCTTTTAGTAGTTATGCATAAAATTGATAAAACCATTAATAAGGCTAAAATAGGATTACCCGCAGATTTATTAATATTTGCATTGTCAACCGGTTTAATTGAAGTATCATTTCCAGGATTTACTGGAGGAACAACTTTAGGAATTACTGTAACTGTTGCAGAACTGTTAATTTCAGTATCATTTTCCTTGCAGTATACAGTTACATTATTGGTCAAATCACACACACCATTGGTGAGTGCTTCAATCCATATACTTACGAAGCTACCTGAAGTTATATTTGATATATTAAATTCAACACCGTTATTAAGTGACCGATTGACTATTACAGCACCATTATTATTAATGATTCCCCAATTTGAGTATATTAATGTATCTGGCAATAAATCTACGAGAGTTACTTCAGTGGCATTGCCTAAACCCACATTTTGCAAAGTAATAGTAAAGTTAACTAAAGTGTTATTATAAGCAACATCAACATTAGCAGTCTTAACAACATTTAAATTAACATCATAAATAACAAAAGTACTGTTTTCAGCCATTTCTGTATAATATTCATCTCCCACATGTTTAGAATTTATATTATATTTTCCCGCTTTGAGATTTTCCAATTCAATTGTTATTTTACCGTCAACATCTGTTACTTTAAGGTTAGAATCATCTGACAATAATAAAAGATTGGCTTTTCTAGTATTGCTTTTATGGACAGAGCCATTTGTGAGATTATACAAAATAACCGCACTGTCTTCATTAGTTATTAATATATCTAAAATTTGCGCATCTTCTACTGGTTTGTCCTGCAGACTTTGCCACATTGCAGAATCATCAACAAAACCGTCTGTTGGATTTTGTAACGTATCTTCATTAAATCTTAATAATTTGCGACCATTCCCATCCTGAGAAAATTCACAGGACACATTTGCCAATTTAATGGTATCAATTCCACCATTATTCCAAATGGCATTCGCAATATTATCATTACCCAATAAATAAACATAAATTGTGATCTTGTTATTTAAAGCAGAACTTCCATTGCCACCAACCACTATCTGAATTTCACTAGAATTTGCCCTATTTCTGCCAAAAAACGCATTAGTAATTATAAAATCATCAGCATTTGCAGTTTTATAAATGGCCGAACCTTTAGTTGCGTTATTTCCTGTGAAATTTACTATGTTGAAGTTCGAATTAGACCCTTCTAGAAAAATTGCTCCGCCCTTTTCATCAGCAAAGTTATCAAAAAAGACTGATTGAGATATTATTCCACCATCTCCGTACAGATAAACCGCACCACCCAAGGATGCAGAGTTATCAGTAAAGTTACACTGAGATATGTCGGTTTTATTAAAACAATAAATTGCACCGCCTGCATTTTGTTCTGCAGAATTATTGCTTAAACTACAGTTAGACATCCTTAAATTATCGCTGCAGTAAATTGCTCCTCCACTGAATCTTGCAAAGTTATTGTTAAAGTTAGAGTTATAAACTATTCCACTTTGCCAAAACTCAATTGCACCGCCTGTCCTTGCATTGTTGTTTGTGAAATTGCAACTGACAACTTCACCAGCACCATAAATATATACTGATCCTCCATTTTGTGCTTCATTATCCTTGAAATTAGAATTATGAACTTTTCCATCATCTCCAAAGTAAACTGCACCGGCGTAATAAACGGCTTTGTTGTTTGTGAAGTTGCAGTTAGTTATGATTCCCCGATTCCTAAAGTAAACTGCTCCTCCATCACCATAACTGCCAATGAATGAATTATTCTTAAATTCACAGCTGCTTACTGTTCCATCATCATCAAAATATATTGCACCCCCATCTCTAGCGGAATTATTCCAAAATGAAGTGTTTTCAATATCTCCATTTTTAATAGCGATTGCTCCGCCATAAACCGCAGAATTGCTCATGAAATATCCATCAAATACCACATTTTCAAAGCTTTCAAAGAAATTAACTCCCCCACCGCTTTTCGCTTTATTGTTAATGAAATTACTACTCAATGTAATGTTATGTGGGGTTTCCCTATAGTTTAGCCCACCGCCGTGTTTGGCTGCAGTATTATTGACAAAATCACAGGTGAATATGCTGTTGCATGAGACATCTTTAAATGTTATCGCTCCACCGTTTCCATTTACTTCATCAACTTTACCTAAAGCAGAGTTATTGATGAAATAACCACTGAAATTATTGTAATTTGTAGTGTTGTAGAAAAAAATCGCCCCTCCACAGGATTTGGCAACATTGAATCTGAAATCACTATTAAATTTATTGTTATTCGCTTTGTAGTAAAAAAAGATTCCAGCACCATAAAATGCATAATTGTATCTAAAAATGCTTTCAAACATGTTGTTTTCAGCCAAAGAACGTAAAAATATTGCTCCACCGCTTGCTGCATTAGCAGAATTATTATAAAACTCTGAGGCAATGGTGTTATTTGTAAATTCGCCCTGGACAGCTATTGCTCCACCGGCCCTTTCAGCTTTATTGCCTTCAAAAAAGCCATTTATTGTTGCGTTAACAATTCTATTTTTGAAGTATATTGCACCGCCACTAGTTGCACTATTATTCCTAAATATAGAATTGATTTCACAATTTAAGATAGCATTTTCAATATATACTGCCCCTCCAAAATTTTTGGCAACATTATTATTAAATACTGAATTCAATATGTTTAAATTACTAATGGCAAATATCGCTCCACCATTCTCACTTGAATATCCATTTACAAAATTAATATTTTTTAGAGTAACATTATTGGAGGCAATGTCAAATATTCTGGACTGTCCTGACCCATCAATAGTATGCCCATTTCCGTCAATTACAATATTATCCTGAGTAATTCTGATTCCACTTTTGTAGTTAGAATCGTTGGAACTGTAGGCATAATCTGTTTTCAATGTGAAATTTCCACCCGGTGCAATTTTGCTAATTTCATCATTTAAATCCGTGAAAGAGCCAATTTCATCCATACTTGGATAGTCTTCCAACTTCGCAGAATTTACCGACATGTCACAAATGCCAACATCATTTTCAATAGTGTCCTGCGCATTTACCACTGAAATGGACAATATTAAAATAAACATTGAAAATACTAAAAACTTCTTATTCAATAAATGCCCCCTAAGGATATATTATTTGTTTAAATACATATATAAATATTTAAATAAATTAAATAAAAATGAAATTTATTTAAAAATTAGAAAATTACTTGAAATTGATAAAATATGCTTTTGCCAAATCTTTATAAACGCCCTTTCAACCTATTTATACAAATAACTTTAATATTGTAGATAACATTATATTATTTATGGAAGAATATGGGCAATGGGATTCCACTTTAACATTTATTTTTGCAATGATTGGAGTTGCAATAGGTCTTGGAAACATATGGAGATTTAGCTATATTGTATACTCAAATGGAGGGGGCGCATTTTTTATCCCTTACATTTTTGCAATAGCAATCATGGGGATTCCATTTTTAATTTTAGAGTATGGGATTGGATTTTCATTCAAACAGTCGTTTTCTGAGATTTTTAAATCGATTAATCCCAAATTCGAATATATTGCATGGATACTTATCTTTTCCATATCAATCGTATTAATATACTATATGGTCATTATCAGCTGGGACTTAGTTTACCTGGTTAAAAGCTTTACTTTCAGCTGGGGAAGCGATACGGCAGCTTACTTCGTTCAAAATGTTGGAGGCAGTGAAAATCTTGCGAAAATCAGTGATTTTTTCATCCCCGTAGGAATTGGAGTGATCGTTTCATGGTTCATATTATGGTTTATATCCCATAGAAGCATTGACAAAGGAATCGGGCTTGCTTCAAAGATATTAATACCTGCAGTATTCGTCATTATGGCAATTATCGTTATCTATGCACTAACACTGCCCGGAGCAAGTATTGGAATTAATACATTATTGCATCCAAATTGGAATCTTCTTTTCGACATCAACATATGGATTGTGGCATTTTCACAAATAATATTCTCACTTGGAATTGGTGAAGCATTAGCGTTAACATATGCAAGTTACTTATCGGACAATAAGGGTTTGACTGATAACGTATTCTTTGTTGTTGCATCAAACTCCAGTTTTGAAATATTTACAGCATTTGGAGTATTCTCAATCCTGGGTTACATGTCCGCAACATCCGGAATCCCAATGATACAGATAGTTAGTGAAGGTACAGGGCTAATATTTGTCGTATTTCCAAAAATATTCAGCTTAATGGGAATTATAGGACGTTTTTTAGCACCATTATTCTTTTTAGCTGTACTGTTTGCAGGAATCAGTTCGGCTTTTGCATTTTTTGAACCAATAATAGGTTCAATCTCATCAAAATCAAACATGAGTCGTAAAAAGCTAGTGACAATATTAAGCATTATCGGCTGTTTATGCTCATTAATATTTACATGCGGAATAAGCAGTTACCTCGTTGGAATTGTTGACGGATTTATAAATAAATTTGGGATATTGCTTTTAATTGCAATCCAATGTGTTGTCTTCGGATGGTATTACGGTGCTGAAAAAGTTATTCCCGTCTTAAATGAAAAATCAAGAATCAAAGTTGGTTTTATTTGGACGGCACTCATAAAATACATTCTCCCAATATTTTTAGTAATAATATGGCTAATTGGAATCGTTGATTTATTCATGACCGTTAATCAATTTGAATTGATGGTTGATCTTGGGCTTATTATAATAGTCCTAACATTATCCAGCATATTTTACAAAATGAAACCAAAAGAAGATATTGTATAAAATTTATAAAATTCATTAAAATAATGAAGGTGTTATCTGTGGACAATAAAAAACTTATTATAATTGGCATAATACTGCTCATCATAGCGGCAGCCATCATTTTTGTAATGCTAACCGCGGTTAATTATGAAAGAATTGACATAACACCAAATGGAACAACCATAGAAGTTCCGGCCAATCAAACTGAATATGACGGAAATGTTGGGGGAGCCAAAATATGGCATTGGAACAATGGAATATTGCTTACATACAATAATCATGAGGATCCGAATTTTATCCAAGTAACTGAATTAGGATTCAATGCCCTTAATGAACTAATAAAAAATGGCGAAAAACAAAATATTGATGGCTTTACATGTTATGTAATAAATGCAGATGAATTATTAGAAATTCACATATTTGATATTATTAAAGTAAATTATAACGGCAAATTCTATTGCATTCCCCTATCTAATGAAACTACTCACGATAATATTCTAATCTGCTGCAATGACAGAGACATGGCCGTTCACATGGCCAAATCTGTAGTGTACAAAAATGTTTATCCTGACAATACCGATTTGGACAATGCCGTCTCCACCATAGAAAACATAACTGGAGATTTGCAGTCAAAAGCAAATGATTTTGCAAACAGCAATAATTTAAGTGGGATTAGATCCGCAGTAGAAGAAAAAACCGGAGTTAATTTAGATAATGCTAAAACAACAATAGAGAAATATGCTGGAAAGTTGCCTATCTAATAGCCAACAGATTAAACTTATAAAATCAATTGAGAACATATGATTACTATGGAAGTTATTAATGAAAAACAAAGCCCCAAAAGAAATTTTAAAAGGAGTTTAATTGTATTCATTGGAAATGTCCTAGGAATATACCTGATATGCTTTTTAGGATTGGGGGTCGAAGTTAATTATTTTGATGACATAATCTTTTTAGTGCTATTTATCAGTTTGATTAATGCAATACTCTGGCCTTTTTTGACAAGAATAGCAATGCCATTTTTAGTTTTAACTTTCGGTTTCGGAACATTAATATTAAACGGACTCCTACTTCAGTTTTTCGCGCCATTATTTAATATAGAAATTAATGGTGCGGCAATGATTCTTGCCCCATTGGCCATGGCCGCCGTTACAACTGTACTGTCCTCATTAATAACAATTGAAGATGATAGTTCCTATTACAGGTCTGTTTTAAGAGATGCGAAAAAGAAAAGAAAAACTGAAATTAAAGATTACCCTGGAGTAATAATCATTGAAATTGATGGGCTTGCTTACGAAGTTTTATGTGAAGCAATCGAAAGAGGAGACATGCCCACCATCAAAGAAATGATTGACAGTAACAAATACAATCTTAAAATGTGGGAAACTGACCTGTCTTCCCAGACTGGGGCAAGCCAAGCGGGAATCCTTCATGGAAATAATGAAGGCATTGTTGCATTTAGATGGATAGAAAAAGGCAATGGCAATCAAATGATGCAGTGTTCCGGAATCAGCAAAGTGCCCGAATTAGAACAGAGAATCTCAGATGGAAATGGATTGCTTGTGGATAACGGAGCAAGCAGATCAAATTTATTCTCAGGAGATACTGATAATGTAATATTTACATTCAGTAAGATAATGGAATTTGAGAAATTATACAATAAGGCATGGTATTCAGTATTCTCAAATCCCAGCAATTTTGCACGTATAGTTTCCTTGTTTATTGCAGACATCATACGTGAAATCTGGTCACAAATCATGCATTCAATAAAAAACATTAACCCCCGAATAAAACGTGGAATTGTATACATTCCAACAAGAGCCGTTACAAATGTATTCATGAGAGAAATTAACACTGCAACAATAATTGGGGACATGATGGTTGGAGATGTTGATGTTGTATACTCAACATATCTGGGTTATGATGAAATAGCTCACCACTCAGGAGTTAGGGACAATGACGCATGGTTTGCCTTAAGAGAAATGGACAAACAAATCAAACATTTAACTGATGCGAATAAATATTGTCCTAGGAACTATCAGTTTGTCATTCAATCAGATCATGGTCAAACAAATGGTGCTACATTCACCCAAAGATATGGTGAAACATTTGAAGACTTTGTCAAATCATTGCTTCCTGAAGACATGACCATGTTTGCAAAAATGACTTCAAACGATGACCACTTTGCGAGAGATTATGCTCCATTTTCAAGAAAAGAAAAAAAAATAAAAAAAGAAAAAGAAGAAGAAAAGGAATTAAGTGACTCTGAAGTCATAGTATTGGCTTCAGGTAACCTTGCTATGATTTATCTGACACAATGGAATTATAGATTAACATACGAGGAACTTAACAGCTATTTCCCTGAATTGATACCGGGCATCATAAACAATGAATATGTCGGTTTTATTTTAGTTAAATCACAAGAACACGGTGATTTAGCTATTGGAAAAAATGGAACTTATTTCCTCGATAGTGGTGAAATTGAAGGTGAAAACCCTCTCGAAGGATTTGGAGATAATATTGTAAGACATTTAAAAAGAACCAGTTCATTTGAACATACTCCAGATATCCTAGTTAACAGTTTTTATGATAAGGAAGCTGATGAGGTATGTGCTTTTGAAGAATTGGTTGGAAGCCATGGCGGAGCTGGTGGAGATCAATCCAAACCATTCATAGTATATCCTTCAAGCTGGAATGTTAGTAATGAGGAAATCATTGGAGCAGAAAATATTTATAAACTGCTAAAAGAGAATTTAGCTGAATTAAAAAAATAATATTGCTTATAAATCAAACCGACAAAAATTAAAAGACTACAATAAAATAGGAAATTTGACAAAAGTAATTAACAAAAATTAGGAATGAAATATTGAGAAATTCTATAATAAACTGGAATACAACGGCATTGATGTAGAGCTGAATATCTGTGAAGAAATGTGGCATATCTATCCACTTTCAGGCATTACAGAATCAAAATAGGCAATCAATCATTCTGTGGTAATAGTGTCAAAAATATTATTCATTATTATTTCTTAAAAGTGTAATAATACACAAAGTAAAGAAGTATTTTTAGTAATAAATAGTAAAAATTTTAAATAAATATTCACATATGTATAATATGTACGATTGTACATAATAAATTTTAAATGGTGAACATAATGTCAGATGAAGAAAAAAAGACATTTCAAGAAAAAGTAGAAGAAGCTAAAGAATCCAGCAGAATTAAAAGAGAAGAAAGAATTTTGAAAATGGAAGAGAAAAAATCCAATGCTAAAATCAAAGTTGAAGAAAAAAAATTAGCAAGAAAACAAGAGATGACTGAAAGAAAACTTGAAGCACACATTAATTTAGCAGAGATTCAAGTGGAGGATGCTTTAGAAGATGCTGATGTATCAATAGCTGTCTTAGAAGCTGATGTTGAATATGTAATTGAAAATGAATTAGCTCCTGTTGATTTAGTTCTATTTAAAGCATCTAATATTTTGGAAGAAATCTTATTAAGAACCCAGTTAAGGATACAAGTGGCTAAAAATGAATTGATTGCAAATCTTCAGCAAGATTTAGGGGATGTACTTGAAGTGGCCATGCTTGAAGAAAACATCGCTGAACTTAAAGAAAAATCCGATCACTTAATCGGCACTTTAGAAGGAAAAATTGCAACAGAAAAAGATGAATTCAACGAAAAATATGGTGATGAATCCTAAATTTGAACAATATGCAATATCAAAACTTATGGGGCTTGACGCAATGGAACATGTTTTTGGACCGGTAAGTTATCATGGCTGTGATTATTCATTCTATATTTGAACATACGTGAAAATGCCAGAACAAGGGCTGACGCCTGGTTTGAAAAAAAGGATATAATTCCATTTAAATTATTTGGTGTGTGAAAAAATGTCAAAGATGTCAAGGATTGTAGAAACCGCTTTGGACAAAAAGCATAGAGAATATGTTGACGATGCCGACAAAGCTGACGAGCATATGCAGGAGAGGTCTCTTGAAGAGGATGAGCGTTATGAAATACCAAAAATGATATATCGCACTAAGGTTGAAACCAGAGACATGTTCGAATGTCAGATGCTAGTCTTTAACGAAGTTGAAGACAGTGAACGTTTAGTCATATATCTTCATGGAGGAATATATGTAAACGAGATCAGACGGCCCCATATTAATTTTTGCGATAAACTTGCAAAAAAGGTTAATGCATGCGTATTTGCTCCAATCTATCCGCTTGCTCCGAACCATACATATAAAGAAACCTATGAAATCGTTGAAAAACTATACAGGCATTTGCTTGAGATGAATAAACCTATCATAATCATGGGCGATTCTGCCGGAGGAGGATTATCTGCAGCATTTGCTGAATATTTGGCCGTTATTGATTTGCCTCAACCTGAAAACCTAATTTTAGTATCTCCATGGCTTGACGTGTCAATGTCTGGAGATTATGATGATGTGGAATTTGACCCGATGCTCGGAGTGGACGGATTGCGTGAAATGGGTGAAACCTGGGCCGGCGAACTTGATTCTAAAGACTATATGGTAAGCCCTCTCTTTGGAGAAGTGGATAAGCTTCCAAAAACAACACTGTTTGTAGGAACTCATGAAATATTTTATCCTGATGTCGTTGAATTCTATAACAAATTAAAAGATAATGGTGTTGATGTGGAACTTAATGTTGGTGAGGGAATGACTCATGTTTATGCCATTTACCCCTTAGTTCCCGAATCAAAGGAAACATTCAAACATATTGTTGAAATAATCTTGGATTAAAAAATTGTAGTTAAAAAAATGTAAAAAAAATAAAAAATAGAAATAAAGTTTTATGCCTTATTTCTCAAAGCTCTTTTGATATAGTCAATTTCATCCACAACAAAGATAGTATGAAGTCCAATACTAATCTGTGTGGACTTCATTATTACTGCTATTGCTGTATTCAAGTAGTCTTCCGACATGACGAGTTTCAAAGAACATGTCTTTTTTAACCATGACTATAATAACTGTAAGCACTACTATTACAATCGTCTCCAGGCACTTAGTCTCCGGAGTCAACGCTATTTTCTCCTGCATGAAATTGACAAAGAAATGGAATATCATGCAAGCCAATATCGAACGATCACTTTCAAGATAGACCCATGTAATGACAAATCCCATTGGAATTCCGCTCACAAAAAAGTTAACCACATAAAGAGGATTCACCATAAGTCCTGCCTGATATGTTCCTTGAATAAATAATAAAGGAAAATGCCAAAAAGACCATAGCACTCCAAAAATCATGGATTCCCAAAACCAGTTCATATAGTTACCGATAGAATCTTCACAGTATCCTTTCCATCCCACTTCCTCAATTATCGAAGCAATCGTAATGGTAATGAATGCTCCAGCTATTCCAACACCTGTAAAAGAAAAGTTTTCAGTAAAGGAAAACTGGTTAAGTGACTGTCCAAAGGGTAGCGACAAC
>NZ_JBGVOG010000037.1:0-47466 GCF_045126245.1 Methanobrevibacter sp.
AATGGAAGTAATGAGGTTGTCCATGGTTTCTGCAGTTCCTTTCACTGCCCAGTCCTTGTCATTTTTAGGTTCGATAGCTTCGGTAGGGAACTCCAGAGGTTCAGCCATCTGTCCCAATGTACCGTCAGCAAGTACAACCACAGGATTTCTCCATTTGTCTGCAAGTTCAAAAGCTTTCATGGTCAAATCACACATTTCCTGAACGCTGTTAGGTGCCAAAACTATGTTTTTATAGTTTCCGTGACCTCCGCCCTTGACGATTTGGTTGTAGTCTCCCTGTTCGGGTCCGATGTTTCCAAGCCCAGGTCCTGCCCTCATGATGTCCACAATCACTGCAGGAAGCTCTGCACCTGCAAGGAATGTGAAACCTTCCTGCATAAGGCTTATTCCAGGTCCTGATGAGGATGTCATAACCCTGTGTCCGGTTCCTGATGCACCATAAACCATATTGATGGATGCCTCTTCACTTTCGGCCTGTACAAAGTTTCTTCCGACCATCGGGAAGTATTTGGACGCTTCATGCAATATTTCGCTTGCGGGAGTAATCGGGTATCCAAAGAAACAGTCGCAGCCAGCATACATTGCGCCGATAATAACGGCAGTATTTCCTTTTACCATTTGATTAGCCATTATTTTCCCCCTTTATTAGCTACTTTAGCCTTTATCATTCTTCCAACTTCATCGTTAACAATCTTTTTATATTGATGTACTTCCAGCGCCAAAGGTTCCGGGCATGTGAAATAACAGTCTTTACATCCGGTACATCCGTCGCCGCTGTAGAATGCAAATTGATATCCTGCGTCATTCATGTCTTGTGATAGTAATATTGCATTTTGAGGACATCCGACTATACATCTCATACAGCCTTTGCAAATCTCCTTATTAATAACTGGGTAAGATATTTCTTCTGTCATTTTATCCTCTATTTTGATCTTTTTCTCTAATTTCAACTCTCCTTGTTTTACCACTTATTGTCTCTGGCAGTTCATCAGTATATTCAACCATTCTTGGGTATTTATAAGGAGCTGTAACTCTTTTAACATGATTTTGAATGTCTTTAGTAAGTGATTCTGACGGTTCGAAGTCAGGCTGAAGGACAATTGTTGCCTTTACGATTTGACCTCTAACCTCATCGGGATAAGCTGTAATTGCACAGTGGCGCACAGCTTCGTGGGAAAGCACTGCGCTTTCCACTTCATACGGTCCTATACGGTATCCTGAAGATTTGATGATATCATCGTTTCTTCCAACGAAGTGAACATAGCCGTCCTCATCAACCCAAGCGGTGTCTCCACAATGGTAAAATCCGTCATGCCATTGTGCGGCCTGCTTTTCAGGGTCTTTATAATATTCTTTAAACAGTCCTGGTGGAACCCCTTCGGATACATCAAAACAAAGCTCTCCCTCATCACCAATTTCAACTGGATTGTCATCTTCATCGTGAAGTTCCAGTTTATAAAGAGGAGAAGGCTTACCGATTGATCCGACTTTCGCATCCAACCAGATGAATGTTCCGATTGACAGTGTGGTTTCGGTTTGTCCGAATCCTTCCTTGATTCTCAAGCCCGCAATGTCATAGAACCTTTCGGACACTTCAGGAGGTAATGGTTCGCCTGCTGTTGCAACATATTTTAGATTTGAAAAGTCATATCCGGAAATGTTTTCCTTAATCAAGAATCTGTAAACGGTTGGTGGCGCACAGAATGTGTCCACCTTATTTTCTATGATCTTTTCAAGCAGTTTTATTCCGTTGAACCTTACATAGTCATATATGAAAACTGCTGTTCCGGCAATCCACTGGCCGTATATGTTTCCCCAAACGGCTTTTCCCCATCCTGTGTCTGATGCGGTGTGGTGCACTCCGTCTTCCACAACATTTTGCCAATATTTTGCAGTAGGGATGTGGCCCAGACAGTAGGTGTGTCTGTGTGAAACCATTTTCGGAAGTCCGCTGGTACCTGATGTGAAATAAATCATGAAAACTTCATCGGACATAGGATTTTCATCTCCGGCAGGTCTTTCATAAACCGGGCTTTCGTCTTTTATCGCTTCGTTGAAATTGATCCATCCTTCCCTGTCGGTTTCAATCACGAGCTTTATTAAATCCCAATCAAGCTCTTTTTCAGCTTCTTCATAATCCGGAAGTAAGTTGTCTTCTTCTACAGACACGATAGCTTTTACTTCTGCTTGCTTTAATCTGAAATCGATATCATGAAGCTTTAGCATGTGGGTTGCAGGAATCGCTATGGCTCCGAGCTTGTGCAATGCAACCATACAAATCCACCATTCGTATCTGTTCTTTAGGGTAAGCATTACCTTATCGCCTTTTTTGATGCCTAATCTTTTAAATAGATTTACTGTCCTGTTTGAATATTCTTTCATGTCTTTGAATGTGAATGTATGCTTTTCATCATCGTTTGTCCAAATCAAAGCTATTTTTTCAGGGTCGATTTCGGCATATTTGTCTACCACATCAAATCCGAAGTTAAAGTCATCATCATATTTTAATTTAAAGTTTTTATAAAAGTCTTCATATGAGTTGAAATCAACTCTTTCAACAAAATCTCCTATTAGTGAAGTCATTCAATTATCTCCTATAAGCATTATATTATCACAGCTAAAAATTTAGCCGGTTTATCGTTAAGCGCTACCATCGCATGTCTGTGTGCTGAATCAAAGAAGATGCAGTCTCCTTCGTTTAATACTATTTCATTGTTGTGGATGTATATCTTAAGTGAGCCTTCAAGCACATAGTTGAATTCCTGACCGGGGTGTGAATTAAGTGAAGGCACGGGATTCTTTTCGGGGTCCACAACAACAAGGAATGTTTCAGCCTTTTTGTGAATGAAATTTGAGCATAGGTTTTCGTGGGTGTACTCTTTTCTGCG
The DNA here is from genome assembly GCF_045126245.1 of Methanobrevibacter sp. Classification (GTDB taxonomy): domain Archaea; phylum Methanobacteriota; class Methanobacteria; order Methanobacteriales; family Methanobacteriaceae; genus Methanocatella. The sequence continues at coordinate 2,889 of NZ_JBGVOG010000037.1, forward strand.
GTCAACTGAAACTCCTTTGTTTGCACGTGTAACATCAAAGATGCTCATTCTGCTTTCTTCGCCAGTTAATAATAATCCTAAATCAACTTTAAAAATATGTGCAAGTTCATATAAGAAGCTTGCAGGGATGTCTACTTCGCCTGTTTCATATTGAATGTAAGTTTCATCTTTAATATTTAATTCAGATGCAAGTTCACTAATTTCAATATCTGAAAGTTCTCTCAATTCTCTAATTCTATTCCCAATATCTTTGTTGTATTCATTCAAAATAAACACCTTATTTTTTTTTCAATTGATTATAATGATATAATAAATATTATAACATATAGTAAGTATGATTTTAACTTTATTTAAAGGTTGTTAAAAATCGTGATAATTCGTTATAAATTCACAAATTTTCAAAAAAATTAAAGTTTATATATTAAAAAAAATTAATTCTAATTAATCAATAATTTTAAAATGGTGAGCTGATGGCATCTTCAGAAATAGGTAACAATGTAACTTTCAAAAAGCAATTAGGTTTAAACTATGAAATCGACCAGAAGTATGTGGGAATTAAAATGAAGGAAAACAATATCTTGTCCTTTAATTTCAGAATTCCTGGAGCTTTAAAGGATGAAGTTGAAGCATATTTCAAAAGATTCAAATTGGGAGAGCCTATTTTGGTCGATATCGGTGGAACCGGAGATATCAGATGCGATTTTAAAGGTGTTTCACCTGTTTTGAAAAATAAGGATGAATTCGACCAGTATTTCATCTCAGCAACCTTGCAGGAAGACAAGAAATACGACCCTCTCGAAGAGGAAAAATGTGAAACCTGCAGCGGATGCGGATTCCACTAACCAACTCTTTTTTTAATTATATTTTATTTTCAATGCACCTATTTCATCAAGGATATATTTTATAAGAAGTATTGTGGACACTCCCACTAATCCTCCAAGCAAAATAATCCATGGAAACTGTGAAACCATCGCGTCAATGTTTATGACATCCAGCAGTGTCGCCACAAGATTGTTTATGAAGTGAACGCTCATGGGAATCAGGATATTGTCTGTTTTAAGGTATAGGATGCACATGCATATTCCGAAAAGAAATGCGCTTATTATTCCTCCAAAGTCATGGCCGATTGCAAAAATGAATGATGAAATCACCATTGCAGGAACGATTCCGGTTCTGATTTTCAGTCTGTTGAAGATCACTCCCCTGAATATCAGCTCTTCCATAACAGGGGCATATAATATTGTAGCTATTGCGCTGAAGAGGAATGCGCCGGGAGTCAAATCCACATGGTCAATGTCAAATCCGGTAATCCATGTCGGGTCAACGATTCCCATTGCAAAGTCCATGGCGACAATGACAAAAAGGAAGATAAACGCAAAGATAATGTTTATTGCAAAGACATAGAGTATTTCATTCATATTCTCCTTTAAAAAAAGCTTCTCAAAGTCTTCGCTCAATCCTACAGTGTCCTTTAGGCACCATGCGAAGAAAAACAGCATAAACGATAAAAGCAGTATGAAAAGCAGATCATCATTGTAATAGAATTCGGGAAATATCGCCACTACCACTCCGCTGAGAATGATTGAAATAATTATTCCAACAATAAGCTCTCTGATTCTAATTGTTCTGAGGCGAACATTAAAATCCCTCACCTGCCTGTCCATTATATTATCTCACAATACTGTTTTAAACCAGTTGATTGTTTCTTTCAGCTGTTCTTCAAAATTATCTGAATCGGATTTGAAATTGATTTTTTCAAGATTTGAAACGTCAGCCAGGGAATGCTTGATGTCTCCTGCTCTCTCGGGAAGGTATTCCGCTTCAACATCGCTTCCAAGAGTTTCCTTAATAATCTCATACAATCTGTTGACAGAAAGTTTCTTTCCTGAAGCGACATTGACTATTCCGTTATAATCGGATTCACAGGCCTTGATATTTGCCTGGACAATGTCCTTTACAAAAATGAAGTCTCTTGTCTGCTCGCCGTCACCATAAATTACAGGCTGTCTGCCTTCAAGAAGCGCACTGATAAAATTAGGTATCACTGCAGCATATTGTGAATTTTTGTCCTGTTTCGGTCCGAAAACATTGAAATATCTAAGAGCAGTGTAATTCAGACCATAGCTGTCATAAAATGACTGCAGATATAACTCACAGCTTGCCTTGGAAGCGGCATAAGGTGATGTCGGCATCGGAAGCTCACTTTCTTTAAGTGGCATATTGAGATTTTCCCCATAAACTGCAGATGATGAGGAAAATATGATTTTTTTAACGTCATTTTTCACGGCGGACTCTAAAAGCTTTATGGTGGCATTGACATTGTTTTCGGTACATCCTACAGGGTCATCAACACTTAACGGAACACTGGCCATGGCAGCCAAGTGGAAGATATAGTCGATATCCTTCAGCAATTCATCCAAATTTGCATTGCTTAAGTCTTCAATTACAATTTTCAAATTCTCGTGTTCTGGATTTTTTAAATTTTTTAAAGCCCCTGTGGAGAGATTATCAACAATTGTAATTTTATTATTGTCTATTAGCTCATCTGCGATATGTGAGCCAATAAATCCTAGTCCACCAGTAATTAAAATATTTTTATTCTTCATTGAGCCACCAATAATTAATTTAAATAATAATTAAGCTATTATTTATTATTTTTAAGTAACAATATTTATATATTTTTATATGTATATTTATTAGTTGAGAGGAGTCTAATAATATGTTTGATTTGGTGTATGATACCATATTTTTTGCTTCATATGGCAATATTTATGGAATTGGCAATATAACCATTGGTCCATTTGACATTTTGATGGCTTATATTGTAGCTATCGTAGTATCAATTATAGTAGCGTTAGTTTTAAGGATTCCATTATTGCCTGGCAAACCATATAGGTATTCTTTTGATGTGAGTGCATTATATCCTACTCCAATAATAGCCATGGGTATTTTTTCAATTTTCTTGGTTTTAAACTATACTTTCATTTATAATGGAATTGTATTGGCGGCTGTTATAGGTATTTTGTCCGCATTGTTTGTGAAATACTTATTTGATTTCGTATTTCCAAAGCCTTTGGATGAAAATGGTGGGGAGGATAGCAATGAATGAAATAATTGGAATTATAATTGCTGCTATTCTATGTTGGATTAACTTTGTTATTGTCGACACCTATTTCGGACTTCCTGAACAGCCTGGCGTTAGAGGAGCAAGGATTGTTGGTGAGGATGTCAAAAGAAGAGGTGGAGACATTGCTGGCGGATTTTTCCAAGGAAATATTTTATGTTCTCCGGATGCTTCTGCCGGTACATTAATGGCTTCCATCGGATATTTGCTTTTAGGAATTCCCGGAGGGATTATTGCGGCATTTCTTGTATGCATTGGTAACAGATTATGTGCTGATCCGGGATATGCCGGAACTGTTGGAAGTTTAACCGCAACAATTATCATATTTATTTGTTCATTTGTTGGTTTTACTCCTGAAATGTTTATTGTGGGGATGGTAATTGCTATTTTAACCATTCAGGGAATAGATCAGGTTAGGGCATCTATAATTTTAGGAAAGATAGCTCAGAAACTCAATAGGCATGCAGAGGAGTGATAACATGTATGTTGAAATTATTGGAATTATAGTCATTTTCGTAGCATTGAGAGCTTTGATAACTCAAAATAGGGCTGAAAAATTACTTTATTTGAACGTTATCGGATTTGGAGTTTCTGCAATTATTGCTTTAGTCATCAATACTCCATTTGCTCTTGTAGTTGCAGCTGCATTCTTTATTTGTTCCACAATCAGTGCAAATGCAATTGCATATACATTAAAAAGGCTGGATGACGAGATAATATTGGAGTGAGACAAAAATGGAAATCGTGTCAATAATCGCAATGGCTTTAATGCTTATAGGTGCGTTTGGGATAATATTTCTCAAAAAACCGTTAGATAAAGTCATAATGTTTTCAATACTTGATGCAGGATTCGTATTGGTTCTTGTCTTGTTCAAATATTTGGATGTGGCAATGTTTGCCGCTTTGGCAGACCCGTTATCCACATTGGTATTCATTCTGGCCATTGTGAAAATTAAAGAAATCAGAGAAAATAAGCTGAACAGTGGTGATATACAATGATTGACGTGCAGATATTCTTTTATTTCGGTATATTCTTAGCAATCGTCGGAAGCATTGCTACAGCATGGGGTCCGGGAGTAAACGACCCTATCGTAAGAACCTTCAATACTGAAGTGGCTTCAATCGGTGTATGCCTTGTGTTATTATGCTATAATCATGTTTTGGCATTATTGACATTGCTTGCAACCACTGTAATCATTACATTAATCTTATTTAGAGCTATTATTCGTTTAGAAGAGATGGGGGCAGACGTATGAGGATTGGAGTTTTATGGAATAAACTTGCTGAGCCTAAAAACATTCCTCGTCTTTTTGCTTTCAGTTTAGGAATTATCTTAATCATCGGTTTAATAGTGCCGATGGCATTGAATCCAGATCAAATTTATGTAAGGCCAGCCCCACAAGAGCAGGTGGATGACGGCTTGGCTATCGCTCCTTATGATAGGGGAGGGGAGGTTTTAAAACAACCTGGCAATATTAACCCTCAGTATCCGGATAATTCCGCTGAACTGGGTATGATAACTGGATATATGTCTCCTCTGGCGGAATGGGTGTCATCAATATCCCCATATTTCGGAACATCAATTTATTCATCTCCTGGTGGGCTTATAGATGAAATTTTATATTATACAAGGGGTTTCGATACAATATTGGAGTCCAGTATTTTAATGATGTCATTCATTATAGCATCATGGTTATCCGTTAACTATACAATGAATAGGAAAAATGAGGAAAACGAAATTAAGGAAGATGTTAAAAAGGCAATTAATAACTCTACACAGGTAGCTAATGAAGTTAAAGCCAGTGACCTCAAGGCCAGAACAAAACAATTGAGGAGGGATAACTGATGGTTCTGATACCTGCATTTGTTCCTGAAGCATTCATTGCAATGTATTTGCCTGCAATATATGCAGGTTTGATTGTCGGGTTCATAGCAACAATGGCAATCGCCATGAAAAGAGAGGAACTTCACATCCTCATTTTGACTGATTTGGTGGGCCTTGCCATGATATTCGTTGTTTCTGCAGTGGGAACAGACCTTGCGGAAGCGTTGATTTTACCTGGTCTGGTTGTAGAGTTGGCCGAAACTTTGGCAATTTCCGAGATACTGATTACTCGCGAAATGCGTATAATTGAACAGGACCCTAGAAGAAACTTAAGCAAGTCTGCGTCCCTGTTCCCTCAGCCGTTTTCATTGAATATGGAAATATTGACTACAGCTCCTAATTTCATAGCTTTGGTATTAATCGGTTATGGAATTTTCCTGACAGGATTTACCGGAGGGGCGGTAGCCGGTGGAGGAATTGTTTTATACGCACTGTCCAAAAAGGCAAGAGGATTGCCTGTATTGGTATTGGATGGAATTGCAGGAGTTTCCGGAATAGCTTGGTGTTTATGGATTATAGGATTTTTACTGTTCTTCGTAACACCTCAATATTGGTTATTAAGCTTATTCCTGGCGGCTTGCGGATTATTATTAAAAGTAGCTTCAAAAGTAGGATTGATTGGACTGCTTATGAGAGAGGACATTGACAAGGAGTAGGTGAGGAGTATGGATTTTGTTACACTTGGAGGAAATTTGCTTGGAACAATTCCACTTGGAGACATTGTGTTGTACATCACACCATTTAACCTGTTCCTTTTCGCAGTTTTACTGGGTTTTACTGCATTGATTGCATTCAGTAAACCTGAAACTCAGATAGAAGCTACCATGCATTATTTAAACAATACTGAAGTTAAGGTAGGTCCAAAGGAATTCAAGCAAAGAAGATTCCTGTCTGTAATCTGCGGTATAGCATCTGCAGGCGCCATGATAACAGGAGATTTATTTAATTTCACTCTGTTCATGGCTTTGGTTGGAATCTTGAATATAGGTATTGTATCCGCCGTAAAGCAGACAAGCGTTTTAAACTCAGCATTTAATTATGGTTTGATTGCCATGATGTGCAGTTTACCGCTGTTTGGTGGAGCGGCAATTATACTTGCATCAACAGGAACACTGTCCCTGGCTGTATTGTCTCAGATGCCTGCCAGTCCGATGGTCGTATTTGGTGCAGCATTGATGTTGATTGGAATCTTAGGTGAAAGTGGTGTAGCGCCATTCTTTGCAAGTAAGGCAGAAATGTTCAGGACTGCAGGTTCTCCGTTTATTGTCATTATTCACTTAAGTTCCCTGTTCATTATTGTAAGAGCTGTTGAAATTTTATTATTGGTATTGTGGTAGATGGTAGTATGGTTAGTCAGAAATTCACATGTATTGTATTATTGGCATTATCAACAATAGCTATCCTTGCCTGTCTGGTCATTGACTTTGAGGCATGGATTGTTTATACAGTTCCCATATTTGGCATTCCATTATGGATTTTATCTTTAGGTTTATTGACTATGGCTAAACCAAGGCCTGAAGATGCAGAAGAGAGGGTGAAAGAACCATTTACTGGGTATTAGAGTGGTATTATGAATTTGATGGCGGAAATTTTAATTCAGGTTATTATTGCATTTCTGGCGGGAAGCTTGCTTCTAGGATTGCACAGAAAAATCATGGCGCGTGTTCAAAAACGTCCGGGACCACCTATAGTCCAGCATTTGATACACTCTTTGAAATTTTTCTTTAAGGAAACTGCAATTCCAAAAACAGTTTCAAAGGTATTTTATATTGGTATCGTATTTATATTGGCTTTGGTTTGGATTGTAGGGGTTATTGTAGGGCCGGTAGCTCATGATTCATTATTGATACTGTTCGGTGTTTATGCGGTTTATAAGATTGTTGAACACAACTCAGGATCAAGTTCCGGTTCTCCATACGGTAAGTTAAGTTGCGTGAGGGCTGTCCTTTCAGCGGCAAGTGAGCTTCCTTTGTTTGCAGCAATCATATTTGTCTATATGGTAACAGGCACTATGAACATTGGTGAAATCATTACTTATCAATCTGCTCATGGCCCATTGGTATTCTCAATTCCTCTTGCGGCTTTGATGTTCTTCATGCTGATTATTACCAAATCCCCATATTCTCCATTTGCAATTACAAAGGATAAGGTTCTGATTTCCGGTTTTGAAACAGAACACTTCGGATTCTTAAGGGGATTCATGCTGTTTTCAGAGTCCATCGCATGGTATGTTATGCTTTGGACATTCCTGACAATATTCTTCGGTCCGTTGAATGCTGTGGGGTATCTCATAGGAATGATTGTAATCACATTCATTACAGGATTTATCAATGCTACAACTCCAATATTCAGTCCGAATCATTCAGTCATGACTCAAATTACTATAGGGGCAATATGCTTCTTTGGAACTTTACTTATGATATTTACAGGGGTGGTTGCATGAATAGTGAAGATGTAATTGTTTATTTAACCGCACTGGTTGCCGTTGGAGTAGTAGTCATCGGTATTTTGACAACAGTTTTCCACTCACTCATCATAGCTCCGATAGTAGTTATTGGAATAATATTGGCGGCATTCGTATTGCTTGCAAAAGGCAACTTTTCACATAGGATTGAAAGTATAGAGAAAATATGTTTTGTTATAACATTTATAGCAATAATTTGTTCATTTATATTGCTTTATAAACCGATGTAGGAGATATTATGTTAGATTATATGATTTATATACTCGCATTTGCTGTTGGGTCCATTGTTGGTCTTGTTTATAGTTACAAACAACATGGAGAACCATTTGTTGCAGTGACTGATATTAATATAATCGCACTTGTAATTGCAATTGTAGGATGGTTTTTAGCATTCAATTCAGGCAATGTTATTTTATCTGCTGTTGGTTTTCTTTTAGGCGGATTTATAATGGGTGAACGACCTGGGTACGGTAGAAAAGAAACAGCCATCGGTTTAATAATTGCAATAGTTGTGTATTTGATTTTAAGAGTAACAGTATGATGTGATTGGAATGGATGATGATGCTAAATTAAGATTGATGCAAAAAAGAATTATAAAAAGTTATGCTTGGCAAAGAGATGTTGTAGTTCCACTTTCCAAGGAATTCGATTGTACTGTTGATGAGTTGGAGGATGTTTTCTTCGATTTGTTTGATATGGATACTCTTCAGGCATTGCACGGAACATTCATGTCTGCCGAAGAGATTTGCCTTTCACAAAAGCTCAATGCAGATTTAAGGCTGTGCTGGTTCATTCAAACATTGGAAGCGATAACTCCACAAGATGGTGAAAAGCTTAAAGAGAAATTGATTGGGGAGTATAAGAACGGAAAATCTTATGATGAGATATTGAAAGAAGGTAGATTAGAATTATTCGAATTATTAAAAGAAGAATCAAAGCGTTAATGTTTATTATATTATAATAAAAAAGAGGGAGTAAAATGTTAAATGCTATTAGGGATGTTGTGAGGAAAAGCTCAATTCATGTCTGCATCGTCAATTGTGGCGGTTGTAATGGGTGCGATGTAGAATGCGTAGCATTGCTGTCTCCAAGATATGATTTGGAGCAATACGGTATATACGTTCACAATAATCCTCGTGAAGCTGATGTCCTATTGTTGACTGGTGCTGTCACCGAACAATGGATTGATAACTTAAAAAGAATATATGACAAGGCTCCTGAACCAAAAATTGCAGTAGCGGTAGGAAACTGCCCTCAGTCTGGAGATGTGTTTGCTCAAGAGGGTGGCCGTGTAAATGCCCCTGCTTCTGATTTCATTCCGGTTGCAGCGGCAATTCCGGGATGTCCTCCTAGACCTAGTGAAATATTGGAGGCCATTTTGGCTGTCGGACCACAAGCTATTGCAGATAGAGGGAGGGAAAGCCAATGATAGTACCTATTGGCCCAATTCACCCCGCTTTAAAAGAACCTATCAGACTTAAACTTAAAACTGAAGGTGAAAGGGTTGTTAAGGCGGAGATTGAATATGGTTATGTTCATAGGGGAATTGAAAAAATAATTGAAGGTAAAACCTGGCAGAAAGGTATTTATCTGTCCGAAAGGGTATGCGGAATCTGCTCATATGAGCACACACAAACTTTCGCGGAGACCATTGAGAAAATTTCCGATGTCGACGTGCCGGTAAGGGCGCAATTCTTAAGGGTAATTACAAATGAGCTGGACAGAATTCAAAGCCATTTTCTTGCTAATTCCACATTCTTCAAATCAATGGATCATGAAACCCTGTTCATGCATGTTTTGGAGTTAAGGGAATATGCCATGGATTCAATTGAACTTTTAACCGGAAACAGAGTCAATATGGGTTGGAATGTTGTCGGTGGTGTCAGAATGGATGCTGACGAACGCCATTTCAAACCGATACTTGAAAACCTTGACAAGATTGAGGAAAGCTTTGACAGGGTTCGCGCATTATTTGCAGAAGGTCCTGCACTTGCATTAAGATGCAAAGGCATAGGTTACATGTCTAAAAAGGAAGCAATCAAAGGAAGGGCTGTAGGCCCGATTGGAAGGGCTTCCGGAATCAAAGAGGATTTGAGAAACGGACATTACACCTATGATGATTATTTTGACTTTAAGGTAATCAGAAGAAATGAAGGTGACAATTACGCAAGGACTTTAACCAGGTTTGATGAGATTCCGGAATCAATCAGCTTAATCAGACAAGCTATTGAAAACATTCCTAAAGGGGAAGTCCGCACACCTGTAGACTTGAAATCAGGATATGCAATGCGAAGAAATGAGGCTCCCCGTGGAGAGGTTACCTATATGATAGAGACAAACGGTAACCTAATCAAAAACATTTCAATAAGAACCCCTAGTATTGCAAATATGGATTCATGTGCAAAATACATGATTCGTGATGTTCCGACAGTTGCCGATGCGGTATCTACCTATGCATCATGCGACCCTTGCGTTGCATGCGCTGAAAGGGTGGCGATTACCAACGAGCACGGCAAGACTGATATAAAAGACTTTTACGAGGTAATCTAAATGTCTTCACTGATGTGGTATATTTACGATTTTGCAAGAAGGGCATGGGCAGATGCATTCACAAATGCAAAAACCTCTCCTGAAATTGCTGAAAAGCCGGAAAGATTTAGAGACTTCCCGAAAGTCAACAAGGAATATTGTATAGGTTGTGGGGCTTGTACCGTATCATGTCCTTCACCAAATGCGATAAAAATCATAAGGGACAAGGACAATGAGGAAAGCGAAGGGCTGACCTACCCGGTAATCAATCCGAGCGCATGTATCCGATGCGGTTTTTGTGCTGAAGTATGTCCTACTGACCCTAAAACATTGGAATGTGGTTTAAACCATTTAATCTTACCTGAATTCAACATTATTCCATCTAAAAGGCAGTTCATAGTTGATGACTATTTATGCATCAAGTGTAAGAAATGCATGAAGCAGTGTCCTGTCGATGCAATTGAAATAGTCAATGACAAACTTCAGGTAGACCAGCTGAAATGCATCTCCTGTGGGGACTGTTTAAATGTTTGTCCGGTAAATGGAGCTATGAAAGGTGTGTTTGTTGAAAATTTACAGGACCAAAAAGATTTGATTCTTTTGACTGTAAATTACCTTGAAGACTACATCAACAGCAAAGAAGAGGACTTGAGGTCTTTAGAACAAAATGACTTGTTGCAATATGATGTTCCCCTTTCAGGAATATGGGATGAGGCATTGAATATCCTTCCTGATGAAGAGGTTTCTTTAGAGATTATTACTAATGCCGTAAACAGACTTAAGATTAGAATTATTGATTGGGACGAATCCAAATGTGAAAAATGTCAGTTGTGCGTCCCGGAATGCCCTACAGGCTGCATCACTTTTGATGAGGAAAATGATACTATTTCAAGGGATAAGGATAAATGTTTACGTTGCAGTATTTGTTACCAGACTTGTCCATTTTCAGTAATCAAGTATTTCATCGCCAAATTCTCCCTCGATGACGGTGAAACTATTCATACTACTGTAAAGGCATCCAATTTAAATGAGAATATTGTTATGGAGTGAGTGTTATGATTGATAGTTATACTAAAACACCAAGACCATTAAGGCACGTTGATGTCGATTATGTCATTGACCAGACAAAATGTGCGAAATGCAGTGACAAGCCTTGTCTTACATCATGTCCAATTGATGCAATTTATATGGATGAGGATGATGGCTTCATCAAATTAAGAAATACCTGCTTTGGTTGCGTATTATGTCGTAATGCTTGTCCGTTCGATGCAATCACTCTTGATGTTAAAATGGATCCTCCTTTAAAGGAAAATGTTCCAAACATCAATGTAAAACTTTGTAAGGCATGTGGAGCATGTGTTCAGGCTTGTAAGAACGGTTCCATTCACATTGTAGCTGACGGTAAACAGGAGCCTCACAGTGAAATCGATAAGGACACATGTATCCGTTGCGGATATTGTTTCAGGGTATGTCCGACCGATGCGATAAAGTATGGCCAATTGCTTCCTAAGACAGTTAAGGGAGGTAAGGCCATAGTTGTAAACCAGGATAAATGTATCGGATGCATGACCTGTACCAGAGTATGTCCGTCAATGGGTGCGATTAATGTGGCTAGAACAAATAAGCTGCCTTATATCAATCCGGGATACTGTGCCAGATGTGAGGAATGTATGCATTCATGTCCTTCAACAGCAATCAAGTATTCGTCACGTAAGAAAGCTTATAAAATGTACAGTGAGATTAAATCATTTGATATCGTATCAAGCATTGCCGATTATGATATGAAAAGGCTGTCTCTTGACCTGATTAGTTTAAATAAGGTCTTGGAAAAGGTAGGAAAATCCATTGCTTTGGAATTCGATGACCAGAACTTTGAAAACTTCATTGAATACAATGTAAATGACATGATGGAAAAGGAACTGAAAATTAGTTTGGATTCAAGCATTGAAATTGATAAGTTTTCAAAGCTGTTCGGATCCTATCTTATGGACAGAAACATTGAGGTCTATGACAACAAATGTATTGCCTGCGGGGATTGCTATAACGTATGTCCTGTAGGGGCAATAGAGACAAACGGTCCGAATCCAATAAAAATCAATGATGATTGTGTATACTGCGGAAAATGTGTCGAACAGTGTAAATTTGATGCCATAGGTGCTTATGATGATTATTTCTACAGTAGGGACACTGATTTGTACTATGCAAGGTCATTTCTGCATGGTCAAAGGAAAGGTGATTTCTCACTTTCACAAACAAAATGTCAGGCCTGTGCAATATGTGTTAAAAATTGCCCAACAAATGCATTGGCATTGAATGATGATAAAATAGACTTCGACAGCGAAAAATGTATTTATTGCAGAACTTGTGAGGCGATTTGTCCTCTTGCGGCTATAAGAATTGTTAACTTCAGGTGATTGGATGTTTGAAAAATCATTTATTACAGATTGTGAAGGGCCATTGACTTTAAATGACAACGCTTTTGAAATGTCAGCTCATTTCATAGAAGATGGCGACCAATTGTTTAAAGTTCTCAGCTTATATGATGATTATCTGGCAGATATAGTCAAGAAAGAAAATTATAAAGCTGGAAATACATTAAAATTAATCTTGCCTTTCTTTGTTTGTGAGAACATAAAAAATTCTGACTTGATTGATTTTTCACAAAAAAATATTTATGCAGTCAACGATTCAAAATTCCTTTTAAATTACTTGAAGGAATCAATGAATACTTATATAGTTAGCACCAGTTATGGCCAATATATTGAGGCTCTCTCCAATTATATGGAATTCCCATTCAAAAATACATTTTATACGAAAGTAGATGTAGATGCCTTGACATTAACTGGTGAAGAAATGGAAAAAATCACAGAATTCAAACATGAAATATTGGACAATCCTGAAAACTATGAACTGTTTGATGAAATTTTCTTTTCTGAAATTCCGAAGATGGGCATATATGAAGAGATTGAAAAAGTAAATGTTGTTGGAGGCCCGGGCAAAAAATTGGCTATAGATGAGATAATCGAAAGAGATGGCATCGATGTTGGTGAAATCCTCTACATTGGGGATAGTATTACCGATGTGGAACCTCTTGAATTTGCCAGAAAGAATAACGGAATCAGCATTTCATTTAATGGAAATGAATATCCGTTGAAAGTGGCTGAAATAGCTATTGTATCTCCAAGTGCAATTGCAACTTGCGTAATAGCAAATGTATATTCAGACACTAATCGGGCCAATGTTTTGGCATTCATAGATGAATATAATGATTGTGATGATTTAAAAGTCTTATTTGAAAAATATGGCGTTGATTTGAATGTTAAGGATAAGTTCTTTGATGTCTTTGACAATGAAGAATATCCAACAATCAAAATTATTGATGATGAAAACTACGAGGATATCCTAAAGATAAGCAAAGACATGCGAAACAATATTCGCGGAGAGGATATCGGGGGATTGGGTTAAGTTTAACGGAAGGTAATAGAATGAGTTATGAAAAGGTGCAGGATACATTTTTTGAAGCTTTTGAAGGTAAATGCGTAAGAGCTTTAATTACCGGACCAAACGAAAAAATTGTAAAAAGGGCGGCTTATGATTCAACTTCAACTCCAAGCGCCGTAATCGGCAGGGTTGAAGGAGGGGTTGAAGGATTTTTGGATAAAAGCGAAACTCCCGACGGCAGATTTGGTGCGGTTGTGCAATATTGGTTGGATGGAAACGACGTGGAAAAGTTCGCATTCGAATTATCTTACAGATTAAGGCAGGACGTTTTGGTTAAACCGTTCACACGCATATTTGACTATTCAACATCAAGCAATGACGAATTTATTGAAATGATGGACATTGTTGGTCATTGCGGAGATGGTTATGAATGGATTGTCGAGGATTATGGAAGAAAAATGATAAATGTTCCGATTGCAGTCCCTGATTTTCAGATTGAAGAGAGATTCAGGTTAAATGATGGAATCATGGGTGGAAACTTCTGGTATTTATGTTCAACCCCTGAGGCAGTTTTGGATGCGGGGGATGCAATAATCGATGCAATAATGAATGTTGAAGGGGCCACAACTCCATTTGACATCTGTTCTGCTGCTTCAAAACCTGAGACAAACTATCCCGAAATCGGACCGACCACAAATCATGTTTACTGCCCTTCCCTGAAAGATACTTTGGGCGAGGAATCGAAAGTTCCGGAGGGTGTTAATTATATTCCTGAGGTTGTTATCAATGCAATCGATGAGGAATCAATGAACAAAGCTATTAAGGCAGGTATAGATGCCGCTTTGGAGTTTGAAGATGTGATATGTATATCTGCAGGCAATTTCGGAGGAAAGCTTGGGGATAAAAACGTTAATTTATTGGATATTTTAAAGTAAGGTTTTAAAATGGAAATTTACGATAATGATCTTAATGCAGAAGTAATAGGATTCGGAGCATTGAATGTAGACAAGCTGTATTCAGTGGACAAAATAGTTTCTACTGATGAAGAAAGCTTCATTAAAAGTGAAACTGACGCACCGGGAGGTTCTGCAGCCAACACTATCGTTGGATTGTCCCGTTTAGGTTGTTCAACATCAATCATTGGGAAAATAGCCGAAGATGAGGATGGCGATTTGATAGAATATAATTTGGCCATCAACGGTGTTTTCACAAACAATCTGATTTATTCCGAGAAAGGATCAACAGGAAAATGCATTGGATTTGTTGATAAAAAAGGTGAAAGATGTCTCTACATATCTCCTGGAGTAAATGATGACATTAAAATCGATGAAATAAATCCGTTGAATATCATGAGATGTAAGATAATGCATTATACCTCTTTTGTTGGAGAATCATTCAATACTCAAATAGAGCTTTTGGAAAAATTGGGTAAGGAAACTCTCCTAAGTTTTGATCCTGGAATGCTTTATGTTGAAAGGGGATTCGATGAGCTGAGGCCGATTCTTGAGAGAACGGATATTCTGCTTATCAATGAACCTGAATTAAGATTGTTATGTAATAATAGTGATGCCGATTTAAAAGAGTTAACCACAGGTCTTTTGGACTTGGGAATCGGCACAGTTGTTGTAAAGCAAGGTTCCAAAGGTGCTTTTGCCGTAAGCAATTCGGAAGAATGTTTTGTTGAAGCATATGAATGTGATGTTGTTGACACTACCGGTGCGGGCGACAGTTTCAACAGCGGATTTCTATATTCCTTTTTAAAGGGATTCAGCCTTGAAAAATCTTGCAGGATAGGAAATTGGGTAGCCAGCAAAGCCATTCAAGGTTTTGGAATGGAAAAGTTTCCTACAGCAAAAGAACTGGAGGAGTTCTTTTAGATTAATAATGTTTATTAAATAATTAGTTAGTTGGTAATAATATGAATGTATCTTTTATAAAACAGATGAAAAACCTTGAACGTGAAGTTCTTTTGAAATCTGTTGAATTAGATGATGATGGAGATGATTTCCAATTTGAGCTGGAAGATTTCAGTACTGAAGAGGAAATTATAGCTGTCGCACCTAAATGTGTAAGATGTAATACCTGTGTTGAAGCATGTCCTGTTAATGCAATCGAACCAGCTAATATTTTTAGAATAGCTAAAATAACTGATAAATGTGTCAAATGTGAAATATGTGTTCAGACATGTCCTATTTCAGCAATTAAATTGATTTACAATTCAGTTATTTATGACCATGAGGAAGATAAAGATGTTATTGAATATGATTTGAGTAATGTCCGTTCCCCTCATAGGGTAGTTAGGATGAATGATATTTCAATTGACTATTCGGTTGATAATAATTGGGATGATTGCGCTAATTTGTGTCCGACAAATGCATTCTCTCTTGAATTTAAAGAGTTTTTCGATGATTTAAATATGGATGTGGGAATCGAATTGATTGAAGATGAGTTATATCCATATGTCAATGAAAAGATGTGCATTGGATGCGGGGCATGTGTTGCGATATCACTAAATGATAATGCTGTTGAACTTGATAGATATATAGGGCCTATTGTCCACAGCAGATGCATCGATATCAACCATGATGCATGCGTAAATTGTTATTTATGTGAAGAGAATTGCCCGACAGGGGCTATTGAATTAATGGATGGCGAAGTTGTTCTTGACAATGATAAATGTATTAGATGTGTGGAGTGCACTCATCATTGTCCTGTAGGAGCATTAAAACGTGTTGAAATGGAATAAAATTGGGGTTTGTTTATGAGAGCAAAAGAATTAATGGATAAAAATTTTGTATATTTGAACTGTGATGACAGTGTTGTTGAAGTTTCAAAAGTAATGGAAGAAATTAGACGTTTTACTTGTCCTGTTGTAAATGACAATAAGCAGCTGGTAGGATGGATAACTTCTTTTGACATTACTCGCGGATTAAGGGAAGGTAATGAGAAAATTTCAGAAATCATGAGCGATTATGAAGATATTGCGACAGTTAATGAAGAGGATCCTGCAAGAAAGGCAGTTCTATTAACCGCCAACAACAAATATGTGACAGTTCCTGTGGTAAATGATGATAATCAGGTAATAGGAATGGTTCGCGCTTGTGATATCGTTGAACTTCTATCTGATTTATATGACATTAAGGTTGAAAATTTATACAAGGCAATGCAAAACCAGCTCAAAGGCGTAACATGGGAAGAGTTAATGGCTGCATCCGCTTTGGTGTCTACAAAAACCACTGGAGTAAAGATTTCTGCTGAAGAATATGAGGCAAATATCACAAATTCCACTTTCGGTGAAGCAATCTGGGCAACCGGAGGGCTTGAAAAATTCTTTGCAGGTTTGATTTCTGTTGGTGAAATGGTTATTGCTCGCCGTGTTGGAAGAGCAAGAAAATAAATTTATTATGGATAATGCCGATTTGCAGCATTAATCAATTTTCATAGGCGGTACATTAAATATGCAAAAAATAATAAATTCGCATTGTCATATCTATCCTGAAAAAATTGCATCAAGGGCAGTTGAAGGAATTAGGGATTTTTATGATTTGGACATGTCTTTAAATGGTAGAGTAGATAATCTTATAGAGGATGGGAATAAGGTAGGTGTCACCCATTATTTAATTCATTCCGTTGCGACAAGTCCAAAACAGGTCAGATCAATAAATGAATTTATTAGCGGTGTTGTAAATAGTGATCCTGACCTTTTTTCAGGTTTTGGGACGCTTCACCCTGACAGTGATGATATTGAAGGAGATTTTGAACACCTGGTAGGTTTGGGCCTTAAAGGCGTAAAGCTCCACCCCGATTTTCAACAGTTTGCTTTAAATGAAGACAGGGCATTTAAACTTGGCGAGGTAATCGACAGAGGCAATGTTCCGGTGCTGATTCACTGCGGAGATTTCAGATATAATTACTCCAATCCGGAACAGTTAAAGCCGTTTCTTGAGAAATTCCCCGACATGCGGGTAATAGGAGCTCATTTTGCCGGATGGAGCGTATGGGGCCAAGCAACAGAAAAACTTGCAGGAACTCCAAATTTATATGTTGATTTAAGTTCAAGCCTTTATGCATTGTCTTCTGATGAGGCCAATAAGTTCATTCATGCATATGGCGTTGATAAGGTTTTATGGGGTACTGACTATCCGATGTGGGAAGCTGAAAGCGAAATGGAGATGTTCCATAAGATTGGCCTTACAAAAGAAGAGGAAAATTTGATTCTTTATGAGAATTCCGCTAAAATTCTTGGCTTAAAATAATTTAGGCAACTATTTTTTCATAACTTTTTTTTCGATGTAAAGGAAAGTATTTTATAATTTTATTCAGATATATATTATTAATCAAAATTGTTAGAATGTATTTTGGTATTATATTTGAAGATATTTAGATAAATTCGATTTATTTGTTATATTATTCAATATAATTTCAATAGTTTTTTATCATTCTTTTTAATAATTTGAGATAAATATTGGTTTTTTGTGATAAATATGGTGGAAGAAAATAGTAATATGTTATTGGGTGTTGCTGATAAACCGCCTGCACTTAGAATGGTACTATTGGCTATTCAGCATGTATGTGCAATGTTTGGTGCTACAATTTTGGTTCCTATTGTTGTAAACACTACTGCCGGCGCGGATATATTGTCAATACCTGTAGCATTGGTTTCCTCTGGTTTAGGTACATTAATTTATTTAATTTGTACCCGTAATAGAAGTCCAGTATATCTGGGAAGTTCGTTTGCATTTATTGCTCCAATGATTGCAGGTTATGCAATAGGGGGTACTGGAAGTGTATTTACAGCTTTAATGATTGTAGGTCTTGTTTATGTAGTTATTTCATTAATTATTCGTGTTTCTGGTCCTGGATGGATTAACAAGTTACTGCCTCCTGTAGTGGTTGGTCCAATGATTATGGTTATTGGTTTATCCCTTGCTCCGACAGCCATCTCAGAAATTGGTTTGGATTTAGCCGTAGTTCCGTGGAAAAATTTAATAGTTGCATTTATTTCCTTTTTAGTCACTGCATTAGTGGCAGTTCGTGGAAAAGGAATTCAACAGGTTATTCCATTTTTAATTGGTATTATTGTAGGTTATATTGTAGCAGCGTTACTTGGTATGGTAGATTTTACTCAAGCATTAACTGCTAATGTAATTGAAATCCCTAAATTTTACCTCCCCTTCATGAATTATGACCTAAACTTTGCAGCTGTTCTAACTATTGTCCCAATTGCTTTGGTGACAATGGTGGAGCATGTTGGGGACCATAAGGTTTTAAGTGAAATAATTGGTCGTGATTTAATCGAAGATCCGGGTCTTCAAAGAACATTGCTCGGTGACGGTCTTGCTACATTTCTTGCAGCATTCCTTGGAGGTCCTGCAAACACCACTTACGGTGAAAACACTTCAGTTGTTGGAATGACTCGTGTCGCATCCACTTATGTAATCGGTCTTGCAGCTGTGATTGCAATTGTATTCGCATTTTCAGGACATTTGACTGCTCTTTTAACTGCTATTCCAGCCCCTGTTCTTGGTGGTATTTCAGTATTATTATATGGATTTATCTGTGTAAATGGTCTTAAAATTTTAATTCACAACCAAGTTAACTTTAACAACACTAAAAATGTTGTTGTAGCAGCAACAATGCTTGTTTTAGGTTTGGGAGGAGCATCAATTTCTCTTGCATCTGGTGACTTATCATTAGCTATTTCCGGAATGTCTCTTGCAGCTATTGTGGGAGTATTGCTAAATATTTGCATACCGGAGGAAAAACATGAATGAATTTGTTTTAAATCATCCATTAATAACTCATAAGCTTGCAATTTTAAGGGATATCAATACAGGAACAAAAGAATTCAGGGAATTGGTTACTGAGATATCAACAATATTGATGTATGAGGCTATGAGGGATGCAAAACTTGAAGAAGCAACCATCGAAACCCCATTGGAAAAGATGGATACCGGAAAGCTGAATGAAGATAATTATGCCATCGTTCCGATTTTAAGGGCAGGTATGGGTATGGTTGATGGAATATTAAATGTTATTCCGAATGCAAAGATAGGTCACATTGGTCTTTACAGGGATGAGGAAACATTCCAGCCGGTAGAATATTATTATAAGATGCCTGATGGAATCGACAAGAGGGAAGTTCTTGTAATTGATCCTATGCTTGCGACCGGTGGAAGCGCATCAGCCACAATCTCAAGACTCAAACAGGATGGAGTAACAAAAATCAAGATGCTGTGCATTGTTGCAGCTCCAAAGGGTATCAAAACTCTTGAAGAGGACCATCCTGATGTGGAAATTTTCTGCGCAACTGTCGACAGGGAATTGAATGAAAATGCATATATCCTTCCGGGTCTCGGTGATGCCGGTGACAGGGTATATGGAACAAAATAGTGAAGTTTAGCTTCACTTTTTTATTTCTTTTTTTTATATCATTCAGGTGTTTTAATTGAACTGGAATCTGATTTGGCCAATACTGATTGTTGTTCTTTCGAATACCTTCTATAACATCTGTATGAAGTCAATGCCCAATGACGTAAACCCATTTGGGGCATTGATGATAACTTATATTGTGGCAGCCATAATTTCTGCAATTATTTTCATATACATGGTTGGCCCGTCAAATGTTGTTTTTGAAATTTCAAAGCTTAACTGGACATCAATTATTTTGGCATTGGCCATTGTAGGCCTTGAAGTGGGATATGTATTCGTTTACCGTGCCGGATGGACAGTAAGTACTGCTTCTGTCGTTGCAAATATCGGGCTTGCTTGCGTTTTAGTCGCTGTCGGATACTTCTTATATCGTGAAAATGTTTCTTTCAATCAGATTTTGGGAATAATTGTCTGCATGATTGGTTTGATTTTAATAAGTTTCTGACGATATAATTTTTTTTATATATCCCGTAATCGTTAAAGTCCATAAATTCTTTTTAATACGGTCTATTCAATTTTAACCAATATTTATCATTTAAAAATCCTTTTGTCTTTTTTTTAAAATAATATATATACTATTAAAAAAATATAATATATATTAAGGTTAATTAGCGATAATTAATAACTACTAATCGATGAAGTGGAGGTGAAAAATGAATAAAAAAAGGTTTATTGTCATATTGCTTGTATTGGCTATGCTCACTTTGAATTTTAGTGTCGCTCAAGATGTTGATTCTGCAAATGTCGCATCATCTTATTTGGATGGGCAAACACAATCAAACTCATCTTCACTGATTAAAACGGAAATTGACATTATGAGCTATTCCAATTATAATGCTGTTGGCGGAAATTTTAAAATTAAGCTGGTTGATGAAAATAAAACAGCGATTACAAATCAAAGTGTGATGTTTGACATTGAAGGAGTGGGCTATGATGGAATTACCGATGATGACGGAATCGCTTCCCTTAAGCTCAGATTGTCGGACGGATCATATAATGTTACAACAAGATTCTTGGGAAACTCCATTTATGAAGCATCATCTAAAACAACCTTAATCAGCATTAACAACACCCGTATAGTGGATGCTGGGTTGTCAAACTCTGAAATCCAGGAGATTATTGATAATGCTAAAGTGAACAATGTCATCCTGTTTAATGGGGACAGTTATGAGGATATTAATTTAGTCATTAATAAAAGTTTGTCACTGGTTTCCAATTCAAAAACAGTTTTAAAATCAAGTTCTTCCGCTCCGATAATCAGGATTCAAGGCGCATCTGCATCCTTAACAAAAATCAAAGGTTTTGTTATTGAAGGTGGGCAGAACGGTATTTTGGTTAGTGGCAGTGATTATGTAACTATATCAAACAATGAGATTGCAGGCAATGACAACGGTATTATTGCAGAGAATTCCAATTATCTTAATATTACAGATAACAGCATTGTTAACAATGGGAAAAATGGTATTGTAATTTTAAATGATAATTTTACTTACATTACGGGCAATGATATTTCAGGCAATGGCAATACAGGTATTTTGTTATCCAAATCAAACAATACTTATATTTATTCCAATTCCATAAAAAGCAATAAGTATTATGGTATTTCTGCTACAGATGCTATTGATGGTGTTAATTATGGTGAAGGGCCTGAAAATCTTCAAATTGTAACAAATACCATTAGTGATAATGGTGATACAGGAATTGACCTTTATCATGTAAAAGACAATCTTGAAGTAACCGGAAACACCATAAGTTCAAATAAATATGTTGGAATTGCCATGAATGATGTGGGCAGCAATTTAGTTCAGTCAAATGTGATTTCTAATCACAAACATATTGCAATTCAATTCACAGATGATTATATCCGGCCAAAAAATCAAGAAATTAGTTACAATGCTTTTATTCTCAATACCAAAGATTTGGAAGCTAGAGATACTGGATATGATGAGGACTTTAATCAATTAAAGCTTGAAGATAATTGGCATACCGATTATGGATTTGTTTGTCCTAAAATCCAAACCGGCAAAATAAAATTTTCAGTCACTCATCTTGGCGGCGACTATTTCCAGGCAACATTTTTGGATTCAAATGGAAATGTGGCCAGTTTGCTTCCTGATAGGACTTTAACATATCAAACTGATGATGGTAATCTCATAAGTCTTTCAGTATCTGGTGGAACTGCAGTATTTAGGGTAAATGACGTAAGTGCAGATATTTTTGAAGCAACTATTGACAGATCTCCGAGGACTGCGGATTATGATAAAGGTTCAGGGGAATTTAGTGAATACACAGGCAAATCTCCACAGTATTCCTATCCAAGCATTTCAGGCTATGGCCTTTATGAAGATATGGGAGGTCATGGTGATGGCGATTACATCGGTGAGATGGATGCTGGAGATGCCAATAAAGGCAAAGGAGATTCATCTGGACAAAGCAGGGATTTTACAGGCAATAGTACTACAAGTCAAAGGGCAGATCCAAGCAGCAGAGCCAACGGCCAAGTAAATGATGTTTCACAAAGTTCAGAATATGAAGCCACTACATCTGCAGCTAGTGCATCTCAAAGTAGTGGAGATTCTTCAGATGCCACTTCCGGTGAAAAGCAATCTGTTGTAAAGCAAATAATTATTGAGGATGAAGATATTTTTAGAGTAACTGGCATATCATTTATAATTTTGCTGATTTTATTGACAATCGGTTATTATTATAAGGATGACATCAAAGAAATGAAATCTAAAATGTAATCTTCTTTTTTTCTTTTTTTTATGAAAAATTAAGTTTTTAAAATATTTTTTAAACAACGAATATAATTCGGTTATATTAACTATTATACTCTATGAATTTTTGTTTTTTTGATTTGACCATCATATGGTTTTATTAATGTTTGCATCTTTATTTTTTCATGTTATTATATAAATGACATTTCCGACATTCATGTTTATTGAATATATGTTGTTCAAGAAGAGTAATTAATAATTTAAGAGTATTAATTTTTAATTAATAAAAATCAAGTGAACTATTTTAGTTTTTAGCAATAAATAGGGCTTTTTTTGGATTTTTACCATTGATTTTAAGTTTTTTTATCCAAAACATTTAAATGTCTTGAATGTTAAAGATATTAAAAAAAGTTAGTTATACAGTCAAATTAAGAAGTCTGAGAATTTATAGAAAAAAATGTTCATGGCTGTAGATTTATGAAGTTTATATGGAAAATTTTTTAAAAATTCTTATCATGTTTATTTTATTATAATTTGGTGTAAGTATGAAAATTAAAAATAAAATAATTTTCATTAGCTTAATATTGTTGGTATTATTGAGCATTACTTGTGTGAGTGCACAAGAAACTGCTGCTGATAATACGTTTACTGCTAGTGATTCAAGTATCAGTGAAGTTTCGACTTCATATGATAATATAATTCAAAGTAATGAATCAAATTCTGAAATACTGGGTATTTTCGATGATTCACAAATGAATGTTCTTAATTATAACGGTTTGGATGACACATCTCTTGGCGATGGTGCTGTTTCAACCAAACTTATTACTCCTAGTAGAACCATTAATATTGAGGATGCTGTTTCAGGTTATGATTATCAGATTATTCTCAGGGATATAAATGGTAATCCTTTATCCGGTAAGGCGGTGTCTTTTGATTTTAATGGAAAAACTTCTACTGAAATTACAAATTCCAATGGATGGGCTACTACTAAATTGACTGCAGATACTTCAGGCAACTTTGATGTTAAGGTTACATTTAAAGGTGATGCAGATTATAAGGGAGTTTCCCAGGTTGGAAACATTAAGATCATTAAAAATGAAGTAAATTTTGTTGCTCCGGACAGAACTCTTTATTTGGAGGATATTGCTGCCGGCTACAGTTATCCTGTAATCCTTAGGGATAGCGAAGGCAACGCATTATCCAAAAAACAGGTTACCTTAACTTTCAACGGTAAAAAACTAGTCGGAACAACTGATAACCGAGGTTATTGTTATTTCACAATATCCGCTGATAAGGCCGGATCTTATGGTGTTAACCTTAGGTTCGACGGTGATCAGTATTATTATGGAAAATCATGTTCAAACTTTAAAACTGTTGAAGTTATAGAAAGGAAAAATGTCACTTTCATTGCTCCGGACAGAACAATTCATGTGGAAGACATTTCAAGTGGTTACAGTTATCCTGTTCTTCTTAAGGACAGTGACGGCAATGCTTTGGCCAAAAAGCAGATCAGCCTTATTTTCAACGGCATAAAGTATATCGGTACAACCAATAGTAGAGGGTACTGCTATTTTGACATAACTGTTAACAGGGCAGGTTCATACCCTATCACTCTTAATTTTGAAGGGGACAGATATTATTATTCTAAGAATGAACTCCACTTCAAAACAGTAAATGTCATTAAATGGGATGTTGAATTTGTTGCTAAGGACAAGTCTGTTTATTTGGATGATATTTCCGGAGGTTATAAGTATTCTGTTAGTCTTAAAGATAGTGACGGCAATGCTTTGGCTAAAAAACAGATTACCCTTACTTTCAATGGCAAAACATTAACAGGAACAACTAATAGTAACGGCAACTGTTATTTCAACATAACCGCTAGTAAAGCAGGATTATATGGTGTTTCTCTTAAGTTTGCCGGTGATAGGTACTGCAATTCAAAATCATGTTCCAATTTCAGGACTGTTGAAGTAATTGTTATGAAAAACGTTACTTTTGTCGCTCCGGACAGGACTCTTAATTTAGAGGATATTTCCGGTGGTTACAGTTATCCTGTTCTTCTCAGAGACAGTGACGGTAAGGCTTTGGCAAATAAAAAGATCAGTCTTACTTTCAATGGCCAAAAGCTGACAGGAACTACTGATAGCAAAGGCTATTGCTATTTTAATATAAAAGCGGATAAAGTCGGTTCTTATGGTGTTACTCTTGAGTTTGCAGGTGACAAGTATTATTATCCTAATTTAAGCCAAAATTATAGGACTGTTACTGTTAATAAAGAGGGTGTTAATTTTGTTCTAGAAGATAAGGACATTCCTTTAGATAAAATCTATTTCGGCTACAAGTATCCTGTACTTCTTAAGGACAGTCATGGAAATGCTTTGGCAAACAAGAAGATAACCCTCACTTTCAACGGCAAGAAGTTGACCGGAACTACCGACAGCAAAGGTTATTGCTATTTTGAATTGACTTATGATAAGATGGGCACATTCGATATTACCGTTGAGTTTGCCGGCGACGGACACTATACTTCTAAAATCTATTCAAAATCCGTTAAAGTTACTGAATCTACAAATCCTTATGGAAAGAAAGCTAAAAAAGCTTGGATTAATACAGATTCAGGCAGTGATGACATGAAAAATGCCGTTGCCAATTTGCTTAGGAAATTAGGTTGGGAAGTTTATGTTAGCGGAACAGGTCCTGGCTATCACTACTATGACTATTTCAATGTTTATGACGACTATGTTTATATAACCATGTACAACGGTTTTTGTGCAGGAACCGTCCGTGAAGCATATTCATCATCAATACAGCGTACTTTGGAAAGAAAAGATGTTCAATTGGTGATTATGTGGGACACCAGGGATTGGACCAATCCTCAGGGAATGGCACCATATAGGTATGGTGATTTCACTGGTTATACTGCTCATAGAGCATGGGACGATGATTTCAGCCCAACCGATCCGACAATTGTTGATGTGGGGTCATGGTTGAAGAGCCAGAATTCAAAATACTGTGCATACCCGTCAGCTGAAGGCCTTGTGGCTCAGTTCGTGGCAGGCGGTTATTTTGCATATTCCGGCAAATAGTCTCCTAACAGATTATTAACAACTTAAGAGATTAATAAGATTAATCTCATAACTTATTTTTTTTATTATTATTTTAAAATTATTAACTGTTGAACTTAGTTCATAAAGTTATTTTATAATGCTTTTTTTGAAGAATATCGGCTAAAAAACCTAAACTTATTTAATATATTTAAAACAAACTTATTATCATATTACCTTTGGAGGATGAATATGAACAAAAGTGATTTAAAAAGAGATTATTATATGCTTAAAGGCCCGCTTGCCAAAAAAGGTTATGACTGGTGGTGGCATTCCTTTACAGGATATAATAAAAAAACAGGTGAAGCAAAACCTTTTTTCATTGAATATTTTGTTTGCAACCCTGCATTAGCTGAAGAAGAACCTACATTAGGTCAAGACCCGGAAAATCAACGTTTAGGCAAAAAACCATCTTATTTCATGATGAAGGTGGGATGTTGGGGTAAAAATCCAAAACAGATTCATAACTTCTACTCAATGAAGTATTTTGATTGCCCTGATGATGAGCTGAACATCAGTGTTGGAGATTGCAGCCTAACAGAAACACATATGCAAGGATTTTGCCGAGTATCTGAGGAAGATGCTGAAAATCACCCTGAATACATGTGTGATGCTGGAGATATGATGTGGGATTTGGACATTGATAAGCAAATCACTTTTAATGTCGGTTATGGAGCAAATTCATTGTTTAGAAAATTAAACTCCTTTGAAATGTTCTGGCATGCAGAAGGAATCAAAACCCAATACAGCGGAACCGTCTGGCTTGATGGGGAAGAGTATGAAGTGATTCCTGAAAAATCCTACGGTTATGCAGACAAAAATTGGGGTGGAGACTTTACATCCCCATGGCTCTGGATTTCATCATGTAACTTAACAAGCCTCATAACAGGTAAAAAATTAGAGAACTCCGCATTTGAAGCGGGCGGGGGTAAGCCGAAAGCTTTCGGTATTTCAATTCCTCGTAAATTATTGATTGGATTTTACTATGAAGGAAAAATGTATGAATACAACTTTGCAAGATTCTGGAATTTGGTCAAAATCGACTTTGACTTTGAGGAAGGTGAAGACGTACATACATGGAGAGTAAATGCAAGCAACAGAAATTCCAGAATGGAAATGGTACTTTACTGTAAACGTGATGAAATGATGTTATTCAACTATGAAGCTCCAAATGGTAAAAAACTACACAACCGTTTATGGAATGGTGGAAACGGTTGGGGTGAAATCAAACTATACAAAAAGGACGGAACCCTAATCGACCATGTTAAAATGGAAAATGCAGGTTGTGAATATGGGGAGTATGATAAAGAATGATATTCACAGACATCCTTGCATTAATTGTGGTATATATCTATGTAATTCTCATTTTCATAGTATCCGAATTTGTTTTAAATACACGGCCTGAAGTTTCACGTAAGGTTTTACATATTATGGTAGGTAACATGATATTTGCCATGCCATTCTTTTCAAGTACTTGGGTAATGGTTTTGGGATTGACATTGCCAGCATCAATCGGAACTTTCCTTCTGACTGAATACTCACCAATTAAAATAGAAAACAGTATAACTGAATCCGGCCATGCATTAGGACTATTTTTCTATGCTGCTATTTGGACAATTCTAATTATAATATTCACACTTATTGCTCCTGCAAACGACCCTAAATTTTATATTTGGATTGTTGCACTAGCTATTGTACCTATGGTGTACGGTGATGGATTCGCAGCTTTAATCGGTCAGAAA
The DNA here is from genome assembly GCF_045126245.1 of Methanobrevibacter sp. Taxonomy (GTDB): domain Archaea; phylum Methanobacteriota; class Methanobacteria; order Methanobacteriales; family Methanobacteriaceae; genus Methanocatella. The sequence continues at coordinate 30,327 of NZ_JBGVOG010000037.1, forward strand.
TTCGGAAAACTTAAATACACAGTATTCGGCGGTCAAAAGTCTGTCGAAGGATCACTCACCATGTTCGTCATTACAACTGTAATGAGCGTATTTGTGTGGATGGTTTTCGCTTCAATCGGATGTGCAATGCCTGAATTCAATATTGTTTACATTATACTTATTTCAGCTGTTGCAACCGTATGTGAAGCTTTAAGTTATGGTGGAATCGATAATTTGACAGTTCCTGCCTTGACTTCTATTTTATATTTCTTGGTAGCTGTATTATAGCTACTCAACTTTTTATTTTTAACCACTATTTTTTGCATTTCAATCAACAATTTCTGCATCTTGGAGGCATCGCCAAATAGCCATTTATATAGACTTTTACTAAGTTATATTATCGAATGATTACGGTGATATAATGGATTTAAGAGAAGTTGCAGAAAAGAGAGCTGATGCAAAAATCAAATTTGAAGAAAACTTATATAAATATCTGATTGTAAATGTAATATTGGCCATAGTATCCTTTGTGTTTCTAAAAAGCTTTTGGTTATTGGTTTTCGTTATGTTTTTCTGGGGAATCGGTGTTTTATCTGATTTTTTTGAAGCATACTCATTTGAAGATATTATGGGTATAAATTACAGGGAACGCAAAATTCAAGAAGAACTTTCAAAAATGGGTGAATAAGATGTCTGACAGTTTAAGATCAAGAGCGGAAGAAAGGGTAGATGCAAAGATTAGATTTTATGTGGATTTTATTATTTATGTAATTGTTAATTCAATACTGTTTGTAATCAATTGGTTATACACTCCTGAATTCTGGTGGGTGGCATTTCCACTATTTTTCTGGGGAATTGGAGTGTTTGTGAAATTTTTAAAAGCATTTGTATTTGTTGATAAGTTTAACGAAGATTACAGAGAACGTAAAATTCAGGAAGAAATGGAAAAATTGGGAAAATAGATTATGAAAGTGAATTTGTTTGTTTCAAGAGATATAGATGAACCCCATGCGGATATTCACACAAATGAGTTGACTGATAACGTCACAAAAGCGATATCAATTTTGGAAAGTGAAGAGTCAAATGATATGCTGGCCGTAAAAAAAGGATCAGACATTACTCTTTTAGAGCTTCAGGATGTTTTCATGTTCCGGGTTGAAAATAAACAGGTTAAGGTTTACACTCAGGGCAATGAGTATCTAATCAAAAAACCATTATATCAAATTGAAGAAGGTTTAAACCAATCATTTGTACGTATTTCAAAGACAACTATCGTTAATTTGAAAAAAATTGAAAGGGTGGCTCCGTCCCTTAAGGGGATGATGTTCATTGAGCTTAAAAACGGTTTGAAAGATAATATATCTAGAAAATATTTGCCGGGTTTTAAAGAGGCTTTGGATTTGTAGGTGATTAAATGAAGTTTGTTGATATAATTGAAAAACTTGCTTTGGGGGCTTTTGTCGGCTGCTTTATTGTGCTTCTTGTAGCGGTCCTGATTTCATATAATGTCGGTCCGTCAGTAATCAGATTTAGTGGAACAGATATTATTAATGCATTTTTCGGATCAATCGTTGCAGGATGGGCATTTTCATTAAGCGGAATGATATATGATAGGGATGATATAGCACTACCTTTACAAGTGATTTTCCAAATGGGTATTGGAATGGGTGTACTGTTCATAATAGCCATATATCTGAAGTGGATGCCTATCGATTTAGGCTGGGAACCTGTAATTGTATGGGTTTTAATAGCTTTGGTGTTTGGAGTGGTTTTCTGGTTTGGTTTTTATATTTATTATTATCTGATGGCTCGGGATTTAAACAGTAAGATAAAAAATTAAAAAAAAATAAGTTGGGTAAATAGTAAAACTATTTACTCCTCGCTTTTTGTCCTATAACCAATAATCAATGCCAAGAATACGATGACTGATAGTGCCAAGAAGTATTCAATATGTGCGGAAGCTTCTTTTACTACTGAATTTTTTTCATTCAATTCATAAGCGTTTTTATATGTTCCGACAGTTGTTGAATTTCCCATCACGACATCGCTTGATGTGAATTGTTGTGATGAACTGTTAGAAATAGCATTGCTTGCAGTTTGGTTATTGGAGCTTATAGGAATTAAATTTTGATTTGATGTATCTCCATCAATAACTTCTTTTTCACCATTATGGTTTATATTGAAGTTATTTCTGATTATGTCATCATATTTTTTCAATAAACTCATATCCATTTCATTTAATAGGTTGGATTCAACTGTTGATGATACGGGTCTGCGTTTACTTATAATTACTCCATCCGGATCAATTATTGAAGGATCATTTGGATCTTCATCTCCCCAATCATTATCATTAAAGTATGGGAATAATAACTTGGTTTCTTTCCATTTAACATAAATCTCCTTTCCAAGAGGTGAGTTATTGTTTGTTATTAAATTATTTTTGAGAATAAATCCAGCATTTTCCTTATTCATTGGTTGTTGAATGTATAATGCCCCTCCTGTTTTCTGCCCGGTGTTGTTGACTATGATGGAATCAACGATAGTAATATTTGCTGAAGCCATTATTGCACCACCGTTAGTGCCTGCAGTATTGTTTGCAAATACGCATCTTTCAATAACGGACGCTCCGACCCAGCTGTAGTATGCGCCACCCCATTCTTTTGCGGAATTAAACATAAAAATGCAGTCCTGAACATTACCGTGACCTTCACGATTTATTCTTACCGCACCACCATCACGACCTGCTGAATTATTTATAAATAAGGTATTATAAATATCTGTGTTTGCAAAATCTGTTGTAATTGCACCGCCATCGTGGTCAGCATGGTTGTTAATAAAAACGGAATTATTCACGAACAAATAAGCATAGGTGTTAGGTTTTCTGTCTTTGAGTGGAACCCCGTAATTATTGCCGTTATCAATACCGAAATTGGCTATTGCTCCGCCAGCACTCTTTAAAGCAGTATTGTTAATGAAATGGCAGTTGTCTAGATATACATTTCCGCTATACATGGAAATTGCACCGCCATAGTCTTTTGTCACACCATTTATAAATGTGATGTTGTTAAATCTGGCATGAACTGACTGGCTTTCCACAAGGAAGATAAGGGACTTCTTTTCGCCATCAATGATTATGTCTCTCGGATTTCCGTTACCCTGCAATGTAATATTTTTGGTTATATTGACATTATGCACTGTATATGTTCCAGGCTCTAAGATAATCACATCATTAACATCAGCATCAGTAATTACTTGCTTTAAGTCCTGTTCTGGTGTAACGGTTATCTGATTTCCATTAGATGGCTCTAACTGATTATTAGAAGTTAAAATATTGCCGTCCAGTTCATTAGCACTGATTGCAGAAATATTTACCAAAATAAAAATTATTGAAAATATGATGAACAGTTTATTTATATTCGTCTTAATTTCTTTCACCTCCTTTGATTTTTTAACCATATTAATTATATGTATTCCATCGTTATAATATACTTTTTGCATCGATTTTTTTTTAAATTATTTTTTTATTTTATTATTTAATAATAATAACAGCGTTATTTTATTAAAATTGAACATTAGGTATTTTTTTTTAAAAAATCAGTTTATTGTGGGAGTCTTTTTATCAAATCATGTCTATTTATTTAATTAAATTAAAACGATAATATTTATATTACATATCGGATATAATATAACACAACTGATATTACGAATAAAATTTTTTTCATTCATTGTTTATTTTTATTGTTAGTTATAATTTAATTAAACGGAGAAAAAGATTATGGTTAATAAAAAGATATTGATATCCTGTCTTTTAATTTTATTAGTCGCCATTTCCGTAAGTGCAGTATCCGCAGCTGATGATGTTGCTGATGTTGCTGCCGGTGATGACAGTAGTCTTAGCGCTGGTAAAATCATCCATGTTGACGGAGATGATGATGTGGCTGTCAGCAATGCTATGGCAAGTGCTGAAGATGGTGACATAATTGATTTAGGTAATACAGGATATACTTTTAATAAAGGTATTGAAGTAACAAAAAGATTAACTTTCGCAGGTGAAGATGCAGTAATTTATGCTAATGGTTCCAATATGCCTGATGGTGTTTTTGAAGTCATGGCTGATGGATCAGGAACTGCATTTTCAGGAATTTCATTTATAAATGTTGATGATGGAGACAACTATTTATACAAATACAATGGAATGATTGATGCTAAAGGTAAAAGTGTAAAAACTTCAGTGGGAATTGCTATTGACCTTTATTCTGGTGCAAACAACGTGATGATTGATAATTGTATTTTCCAGGATTGGTTTAATAATGCTATTGGAGTTAACTCTGCAAACTATGCAACTATCAGAAACTCCCAATTCTATGGTGGAAGTGCAACTTTCATCAACAACATTCCGGACGGACCTAAAGACAGAGGTACCTACCACATCAGTGTAATGAGTTCCAGAGGTACCACTGTAGACGGTTGTTTGTTTGCAGGACAGGTCTGTGACGGTGTTTCAGTTGCAGGTGGTTCTTATGATTCCACTATCATTAACAACATATTCGAATTAAATGCATTTTCCATTTACTTTGGAGGAAAATCCACTGAAGGAACTTTAATTAAAAACAACACCTTCATCAACTGTGGATGGTTTGTATCCCCAGTATATGGTCCTGAAGGTGAAACTGGTGAAACTGTAGACTTCCAAGACTTACCAGTCATCAGTGTTCAAAAATCCTCTGATTCATTTGTAATCACAAACAACACTTTCTATGCAAGAAATGCTAATGTATTAATTAAAGCTTTAGAAGGAAGTACTGCTCACGGTGGTGAAAGTAACATCGGAAACATCACTATTACTGATAACGTAGTATTAGGTTTAGACAAATATGATATAGGTGCTGAAAAAGTTATTTTAGCTTCCGTAGATTTAGTATATATTGAAACCTACAATGATGTCATCAGACCTACTGGTGAAATTATAATCGCTAACAACATACTCAACGGTGCAAGAGCTGCATCCTACTGGACCCAAAAATGGGGAGATGACAAAGGTGATGTATCCATCAAAACCGCAGAAGTTCCTACCACAATAGCTATCACTTCCCTTAGAGATTCAACCATTAAAGGTTCTTTAAAAGACTTCTACGGAAAAGCAATAGCTGGCGAAACTATTTCTTACACTTCTGCTGATGCTAACGGTACTGTCGAAACTGAATTTGACGGTTCCTTCGTTATTAAAGGCGTATCCGAAATTGTTGACTTGGCATTTGCTGAATCCGGTATTTACTTAGGCACTACCGCTACTGTAGACGTAGCTCCAGGTACACCTGTATACCCTGCTTTCATTGTTGTTGAAGACCTTTTCGTTGATTATACCAGTGTTGTATTACAGGCTGTTTTAATAAATGATGAAACAGGTGATGTTATCAGAGATGCTCCTGTAACATTTGAAGTTAATGGTAACACTTACGATTCCGTAACTGATCAAACTGGTAAGGCTACAACTGATCTTACTGGATTAGCTCCAGGCACTTATACCGCAGCAGTTTCATATGCAGGTGATAAAGGTTTCACTCCTTTCAATACAACATTTGAAGTTGAAGTAAGCAAAGTTAAAACTGTAATTGATGCATACTACGATGCAGAGAATAATCAGATTGTTGCTACTTTAATTAATGACGCTACCGGTAAAGGTATCAAAGGCGGTACTGTTGGTTTTGTTATAAACAAAGTTAAAACTTTAGTAAAATCAGGCAATGGCGGTAAAGCTGTATTGTCTCTTGAAGGTTACGATTTAACTTCATTTAAAGTATCTGTTTCATATGGAGGAAACACCAAATACTTCGGATCTGTAAGAGCAGTATTCGGCGCAGTTAATAAAACCGCTACCGAAGCTTCAGCATATTATGATAAAGAAACCGGTGAAATTGTTGCTACCGTAACTAATGTTGCAACAGGTAATTTCATTAAAGGTGCTACTGTAGGTATTGAAATAAACGGTGTAAAAAACATTGTTAAAACAGATGCTAACGGTGAAGCTAGAGTTGCAATTACTGATTTAGGTGCTGGTGCATATACTGTAACCAGTTCATATTCCGGAAACACCAAATACTCTGGAACAAGTGAAACTGTAACTCTTGTAAAATCAACATACGACTGTGAAGATTTATAGTTTAAAATTCTAAAATAAGGGAGATTTTACTCTCCTTAACTTTTTTTATTTTTTTAAAGTTTGTTTCAATGTCCATTCAATAGGAATATAACAATAGTTATTAATTATTTTTTCAGGTGAGTTAAAAAGAATAAATTAATATTGCGATATGAATATAATTATATATTATACGAAAAAAATTTGCGAATTTACGATTTATTAAAGTGATTAATTATGAAATTGAAAAAATTATTATTGATATTCACTATTTTTGTGGTATTTATTGGAATAAATGCCGCTTCAGCTGCAGATTCCGGCAATATTGATGATGCTATATCATCTATTTCCAATGAATCTGTAGGTAGTGATAGTTCAATTTTAAAAATTAACGAGGGTAATCAGAAAGCATTTCGGGGGAACATCATTGTTATTAATGCCGAAGACAATCACAATGAAATGGATGATCCTACAATTCAGCCGGCAATTAATAATGCAAATGCCAATGATACAATAATCATCACAGGTAAAAGCTATGTTCATTGTCATTTTGTTGTAGATAAGCCATTGACAATTATAAGTAATGTTTCAACATCAATGACTCCTTGTCCAAGCAATTCCCAGGGATCAGGTTATCGTGGAATTTTCTATATTGCTCCCGAAGCCAGCGGCACTGTAATTGAAGGTTTTACAATAAACAATAATATGGTGTCAGGAGAAAACGATTATGGCGTGCTGATTAGGGGTGCATCTGATGTCATCATCAGGAACTGTGAAATAATCAGTTCTGCCAGTGCAGATGCAGTTAGAGTTGAAAATGCAAAAAACACTCTTATAGAAAATATTTCCGTAAACAGCCCAATAAATGCTATTAGAATTAAAAATTCACAGGATACTGTAGTAAACAATTCTAATGTAAAAAATTCAAATATTGGGGTTAATCTTATAGAATCTGTGCAAACAGTATTGGAAGGCAATGTCATAACATCAAATAAGGCTTCAGGTATTTATATTGATGATAAGACTAGTAAAACAACAATATTTTCTAATAATATTACAAATAACAATGGAAAAGGTATAGATGCGGCATCCGCAAATGGTTTGAATGTATTAAATAATTATATTGCTTTTAATAAGAATGGCGAATCCGGTGCAGGAATCTACATAAACTGTGACGTGGATGATCTTGTTATTAAAGGTAATGTATTGCAGGAAAACGGTAATTATGCGATACTGTATGATTATCGCGTGAGGAACATAGGTCCTGACGGTTTGGGTGAAAATGTGGCAAGCGTAGATTATAATTACATCTTTGGACATACCGACAGGGCAATTTATCATATTACCTATAATAAGGATTCCAAGGGAAGCTTCATCTATGATGCGGACAATGATGAATACACTGCAGTAGGATATGGGAACGGCGATTACAGTATAAGTATGACCACCGCATATTTGGGCTATTCATATCTGATAAATGAACAGTTATGTCCATCTATTTTCTTCACATGGGGTAAACTTTGGTCTGCAGGCAATTACAGATTGACTTTATCCAATATCTCCCAAATTAATAAGGGAGTATATGAAATTTCAGTTGCCGACCCGAATGGGGACATTGCAAAGGATTTAAGCTCAGTATATGTGACATTTTATCTCAATAAAAACGATAACAAACCAACACCTCAAGAGGGTGATGTTTATAAAACAGTTTTAATTCAAAATGGAACAGCAACAGCCAGATTTTATGCTGATGATTTCAATGAAAAGGACAATGTTTTGACTGTTTCATTCCCGGGCAATAATCCGACTTTAACAGGTAATCCTTATAAGCGTTTTGATATTCCTGATTCAGAGATTCCTAGCGTAACAAAAGAGACTACTTTAACATTGTCTAACTTAACAACATATCCGAATTCCGGAGAATATGTCATTGCAAACCTTAAAGACAGTGATGGATATGCTCTGTCAGGTAAAAATATCACTTTTGTAATCGATTCTCAAAGATATGTGGTTGGCAGTGATGGGCAAGGAAATGCCAGATTCAAGGCATCAATTGCAAAAGAGGGAGCTTATGATTTAACCGCAACCTTTGAAGGGGATGATATTGATTACTTTGGTAGTGAAGCGCAATCAACTGTTGTTGTCAGAAAAGTGACTACAATCATTGAAAGTGAAGACTATTATGTTGTGCCGGGAATTTCAGACAGCTATTCAATAACCTTAAAAGATGAATCCGGCGACATGGTATCATATCAGGATGTGACTTTCAATCTGGACGGTAACGATCAGATTGTAACTACAGATTCACAGGGTAAAGCTAGCTTGAAGGTTTCATTCAAAAATAACAACACCGATTATAAAGTTACAGTAACATATCCTGGAAGCGATAAATATGTCGGTTGCTCAAATTCAAGCTTTATTTATGTCAGATATTCATCAAAAGATGTTGAACTTGTAGTTCCGTTTGTGAATTCTCTTCCAAATGACAAAATAAATTATACAGTAACCTTAAAAGGTTTCAACGGCAGAATACATAAGAATGAATTATTGGTTGTCAATATTGATGGTGTGGAGTATAAAAAGAAAACAGATTCCAACGGACAGGTAGTAATTGAACTTCAATTAAGCGAAATAAAAGATTATGAAGTGGTCGCTTCATATGGTGGAAGTAAGATATATAAAAGCGTTACAAATTCATCCTACATCAGAGTTGCGAAAGCAGACACTGAATTCGTTGCTCAAAACATGACTGTTCTTCCAAAAGTTGAAGCGCAGATTTCCGTTGCATTGGAAACTTGTGATGGGGATAGCTTGTCCAATCAGGAATTCACCTATGAAATTGAGGGCAAAAAATATTCTGATGTGACTGATGCTAACGGTGAAGCTGTAATTAGCCATAAATTTTCAAAAGAGGGTCTTTATCCAGTTGAATTAACTTATACCGGCTCTGATATCTATAAGGATACTTCTGCCATAATATATGTAAATGTCAAAAGGATTACTTCTGTAATTGAAAGTTATGATAAAACATTTTCAAAAGGTTCATCCCAAAATTTCACAATCACTTTAACTGATGGAGACGGCAATGCAATGGCCAATCAAAAAGTTGTTTTCACAGTCAGCGGTAAAAATATTAGTGGAGTGACTGGTTCAGATGGTATGGCCGGAATAAATGTCGCTTCAAAGGCAGGATCTTTCGATGTCAAAGCAACTTATGCTGGCAGTGACAAATACAGTCCAGTTTCCAAAACCAATAAAATCACAGTCTTGAACGAAGGAGATATTGTTTATGTGGACAGCGGTTTGCCTAACAGCGAGATTCAAAGAATACTGGATAGCTGTGATGATGGGGATGTTGTAAAATTCTTAGGCAATTCATATGAGAATATCTCATTAACCGTATCAAAAGAGATAAGTATTTCACCTAAAGGAAAAACAGCACTTCATGCTAAAGAGCATTCTCCTGCATTCATGGTGGTGGCTGATAACACTGTCATTTCCGGTTTCAGCATTGTTGCAAACTCAGGTGATGGAATCGATGTTGATGCAAATGGCGTCAAACTCAAAAACAATATCATTACAAACGAATTGGATTCCTCAAAAAGCAGGCAATACAATGAAAGTACCATTCCATTGCCGGGATACGGAATTAATGTTTTCGATTCAGTTGATGTGGAAATTATAAACAATACAATATCCTTATTTGAAAGCGGAATATTCGCTGAAAAATCTTCAGAATTGATCATTGATGAAAATACATTAAAAGAAAACAATTATGGTATTAAGTATGGCTTTGAAGTATCAGATTCTGAGATAACAAATAATTTAATCACACAATCCATCGGCCTATACACAATGGAAGTTCCAGAAGGCCCTAGAGGTTATGGAATATTTTTAAACAATTCCGCTGCCAATGTCTCAATCATTGGAAATGTCATTACATGGAATCATTTGGGCATTTCCATCGATGCTAACGGCAGTACAGGAATTGTAGTCACAGGCAACCTCATAACCGACAGTGTTCTTGAAGGAATCAGATTCAATGCAGGTTATGATTTGGCAAAGGATGCTGTTGAGCCTTTAATCACAGACAATGCAATTTACAGAAATGCAAGAGGCCCTAGTATGATGATTTTAGGTGAGATGAGTGCAAATCCTGGTGGAATTTATGGTCCTGGCGAATGGGATGACGATGCCAAATTGCACATAGATGCAAACTGGTATGGTGTCAATTCATTGAGGACATGGAATAACGATACTGGAATCGTCGGTATCGGAACCATGTGTCCAAGAATCAAGACATATGAAATCAAATTTGACACAATCGTTGTGGAAGCTCCGGGGTCATACTCAATTACTTTAACAAAAGACGGCGAAACCGCTTCAAACCTCTGTGAATTTGACTTGTATGCCACTTTAAATAAGGGCACTGAATACGAACAGGAAGTTAACTTCAATGTCACTAATGGTGTTGGCCAGTTCAGCTTCGATACAAGCAAGTTCATAAATGATATTAATGTCATTGACATATCCGTCGGTTCATTGAACAGTCAGGAAAGGGTTTTCAGGTCATTTTATACCTATAGAATTAAGATTGACACAAACCTTTCAGCGGTTTACAATGCCAACACTAAGGAACTGTACATTTCTTTAATCGGTGCTAACGGCCAGCCTATCAGAGGATCCAATGTTGCAGTCAGTTTCGATGGCAAGTCCCAGACTGTCAAAACAAATTACACTGGCCAGGTTAAAGTTTCTGTTGCCGATGCGGCGCCGGAAACCACCAGCGTAGCCATCTCTTATGCAGGCAGCACCAAGTACAATCCTTCAAGCATAACTGTTGACATTACAGGCAAATTATGGACCCATTTTGTTTCAGAGGATATCTTTGCGGAATATGGTGATGTCGAGTTGACTGCAGTTTTAGTCAATGACGCTAACGGCCAGGCTGTTAAGGGAGCTACCGTAGGATTTAAAATAAATGGAAAATCCTATAAGGCCAAAACAGATTTGAACGGTAATGCTAAAGTCACAGTTTCAGGTTTGGCTCCTGGAAATTATAGTGCTTCTGTTTCCTACAATGGAAATACCAAGTATCACCCTGCAAGCGAAACATTCACTGTTGCTGTAAATAAGATTACTACCAGAATCACTGCTTATTACGATAGCCAAAGCAATGAAATTGTCGCCACATTGATTAATGAGGCTACAGGCAAAGGAGTATATGGCGGTACTGTAGGTATTGTATTAAACAATGTTAAGCATCTTATAAAAACAGATAAGCAAGGTCAGGTCAGGCTGTCTTTAGGTGACGTGGATCCGAATACATTCAAAGCTTCCGTTTCATATGCCGGAAATGCAAAGTACTTTGGCTCTGTCAGAGTGATATACGCTGCAGAAAATAAGATTGCAACATACATTTCTACAGTTTATGACAAACAAAGCAATGAAATTGTCGCTACCTTGATTAACAATGCCACAGGCCAGGTCGTTAAAGGCGGTACTGTGGGAATTGTGATAAATAATGTAAGAAGCATTATAAAAACAGACATTAACGGTCAGGCGAAGGTTTCAGTAGCTGATTTGGATGTGAATGCATATTCTGTTTTCAGTTCATATTCCGGAAATACCAAATATGCCGCAACAAGCGAAACCAAAACTTTTGTAAAAATATAAGGGGATTCATACTCTCCTTAATTTTTTTATTTTTTTAAAAAATTAGAAAATATGATTTTTAGCATACTATTTTTGTTTCATCTACATAAGTCAGGTTTATTATTAAATTCTTTAATGTAGATGTTATAATATTCATTGATTATATTGGTAAATGAGGTAGAAAAATAAAAACTATAAATTTAATTAATCATATTTTTCATTTAATCAATTCAAATCCGCACTCGCTACAGGCTTTTGTCTGGAATTTTATGATTCCGCCACATTCTGGACATAACCATTTTTGTCTGTCTTCACTCATCATGCGTCCGATACCGGTAGTCTTGATTCTTTTTGCACTGTCAAGTGTGTTCAGGTCATGCCTTTTGACATATTTTTTTGAATGTTTTTTCATTAATGGACATGGAAATTCGCTGCATCGCCCGCAATAGCTGAAATTTTTGCCGTCAAAACAAGTCTTGATTTTACATTTCAAACTAGCTTTGCTTTTACCGTCATCACTTATCAAACAACCTGCACAAGGGTTTTGAAACTTTTCACAGCTTATGCAGTTTATTCCACAAGGGGCTAAAAGTTTTGAATCTAGTTCTTCAGGCATTTTCATAGTATTTAATCTCTTTTAATAAGTTTATATATTTATCTTAATTGTGATTTTTACGATACATTTATAAATACATAAAACAAATAGTTGATTACTGTTATTTTATAGCAGTGCTAAAATACTTTTTTTGGGATAAGTTCCCAATTGGATGTGGCCGCTAATGGCTGAACAAAAAGGTGTTATTTATGTATAAATATATTAGAGAAGCATGGAAAAACCCAGATGAGTCTTACGTACGTGAACTCATGTGGCAAAGAGCTCCTAAATGGAGAAAACAAAAAGCTGTTCAAAGAATTGAAAGACCTACTAGACTCGACAGAGCTAGAAGTTTAGGTTACAGAGCTAAAAAAGGTTTCGTTTTAGTAAGAACCAGAGTAAGACGTGGTGGAAGAAGGAAAACCCGTCGTTTCAATGGTCGTAAACCTAAAAGAATGGGTGTAAATAAAATTACTCAAGCAAAATCTATTCAAAGAATTGCTGAAGAACGTGTTGGCAAAAAATACCCTAACTTAGAAGTATTAAACTCCTACTGGGTATGGTCTGACGGTAGATACAAATACTACGAAGTAATTTTAGTAGATCCAAACAGTCCTTCCATTATCAACGATAAAAAAATCAATTGGATTTGTTCCAAAAAACACACTAACAGAGCTCTCAGAGGCTTAACCAGTGCAGGTAATAAAGGACGCGGAATCAAATCTAAAGGAAAAGGCTCTGAACAAGCTAGAAGAAGAAAAATCTAATTTTTCTTCTAAATCCTTTTTTTAGATTAAAATGATTCATAACATTAAATTTCGCGCTTTCGTTTATGAGGATGAAAGTGCCGATGAAATTTCACAAGCTATTTTAAATATTCTTCCCGAAGCGGAAATCGAAGCTGAAGACGCCGAAGGAATGTTGGAGGATAAGATAATAATTTTATCCGGTACAGTATCCAAGAAAAGATACACAAAGACTTTTTTTAACACACTTATAGAGTGGACAGATTTGGATAAATTGAACGATGATTTGGAGCGCAAAATTGATGAGAAGGGAAACTGGTTTTTAAGATTTGACAAAAAAGACGCTCTTGATGAAAAATGGACTATTTTGGATTCTGGCGATTCAATTCACCTTAAGATAAAAATTGCCGCATATCCTGCAAAAAAGGAAATCGCCATTGAAAAAGTTCGTGAAGCTATTTTAAACGATTAGGACCACATTGCTTAGAACTTGAATTAAGGAAAAAGTTAACTTTATTTGATTACTTTTCCAATATATAATTAAGGTGGTCTAATGGAAAGACAAAGTTATTATTTAATAATTTTATTAGTTGCTTTTTGCGTTTGCATTGGTGTTTTTTTATTTCAATATAATAATGATGTAGCTACTTTCATTATCCTTAATGAAACTCAAGTAAACGAAGACGGCTCATTTTCAGGAATGTTGATGGATGCTTACAGTCAAGGAGTTCCTAACAAAACAATCACATTCCACAAACCAGGCAGTGAAAACGGAGCGCTTGGTGATGCAGTAACTGATGAAAAAGGAGAATTTACAATTAAAAATGCCGAATATTTCCCAAATGCAGGTAAAGGAAACTATTATGGTGACTTTACTTTTGATGGTGATGGAAAATATAAGGGCTGCACATATGAAGGTAATGTAACTGTTGTTGCGAAATAATTTCTTAAATAACTATTTTATACAATTAATTAAATTTTAGGTAGTAATATTGAAAATTGTAGGGATTTTCGCTGTTTTCATATATCTACACTTATTTTTATAACATTAGGGTATGTTTTAATAGCATTTCATTTATAATCTTTACAAAATTTTCCGATGGCTACAGAATGTCCCAAATTACAATAATACTCAACTATCCCTTCACTATCAAAATCACCAACAATCATTCCTCCGCTGTCTAAAAATTCTTCGTAGAAATGTTTGCATTTAAAACTGCAGTAACCTCCATTAGTCATTTCATTCTCTTTATGTTTCATTTCTTTTTCTTTACGCTTCATTTCTTTTTCTTTACGTTTCATTTCTTTTTCTTTTGCGATTCTGGCTTTTTCCTGTTCTTTGATTGCCTTTTTCAATTCTGTTTTTATGAAGTGTTTAATTTCGTCATCACTCATAGTTTCTCTATTATTTATGAGCTTATTTTTTAGACTATTTTTAATGGAAATTACATATATTTGCTCAATACTGTTTTTTATTATTTCTGATCTGATTTCATCAGATTCAAATATTTTATCAATTGTTTTTAGTTTATTCTTTTCTTCTTCTTTTTCAGCTTCTTTTTTTTCTATAAAGTCCCTTACTGTATCCAATAAATTTTTGTTCTGTTTAATATCGGATTTGTCTATTTTAGTTCCGCAGTTACCGCAAAAATTATCCTCTTTTCCTAATTTAGTCCCGCAGTTAGCACAAAAATTGGCCATATCATACACTTCCAAAATCTGTCTTCCTAAACAAATTTCAGTCAAATAACTTATTTATATATTGTGTATATTTTTTTAATTTATGCATAAATTGAAATTAAATGAAAAATATAAAAAAGTAAATTAAATGGATTTTTTAATTCATGCAGGTCACAAAATAAAAAAATAATAAAATTTGCAAGAAAAACTTGCAAATAATAAAAACTATAGTTTTTTACGGGTTCATTCTCATTTTTCCAGTTTCTTAAATGATTTAATGATTTCTTCAATGCCTTTTCCTTCAGATGCGGCATCAAATACATCTTTAATCACGTCTAAAAGATTGTGTTTATGGGCCTCAGGAGATTCAGAAGCTTTTGGAGTGTCAATAGCTAAAGCAATATCTTCTGCTTTTACAGTTTTTCTATTTGCATATTTAGCGTAGGTAATTGCTTTTTTAGAGACTTCCTCTGCATAATCTTCTAAGTATTCCTCTAATGCATCAACTGCATCAGCACTTACTCTTTCAGCACCGGCTTCTTGGATAATTCTTTTTACAGGAGCCTTAGGAATTGCCATATTTTTCACCTCCGTTATAATAGCGTTATATTATTATATAACAATAATGCATTGTTAATTTTCTTCTATTTTTACTTAAAATTACTTAATTTTCATATAAAAAGATTTAACTTAAAAAAATATTCATAACTCATGTTTTTTACACTGAAAGTTATAAATATCCTTTTTAGCAATTTCTTTTTTAATTAACTTATAAATCACATATCAGTTCGCGTTTTCTTTAATATTGTCCAAATTTGTTTTCAGAATCCTGTAGATGTTTTCCGCACCTACAATCTCTTCATCCGGAACATTCCAGTCTGAAGGATATAAGATGAATGGTTCTGATTGACTTCCTCCAACTCCACCGTGGCTTCCGACCAGCTCTTCAAAGGCGCAGACCTCGTCCTTTTCAGCGTCATAAAAGCTGTTGACTAAAATATCTGGAGTGTATTTAAATGAACTGTTTCTTTTTAAATGTTGGGCGATGTTGTCTCCAAAACCTTCAAGAGGATTTTTACCTTCTATTTCACCATCATCTAAGTAATATATTCCATTTTTACCTATTGCCATGTCCCCTTTTTGAGATGATCGGACTAAAACAAATCCGACGTATTCATTATTGACGATTTCATAAATCAGCTCTGGAAACATTCTGTTGATTTCCTCATAAGTCAGTCTGTGGCTCCATTGGGTTAGATAAATCATTGCAAGATTTCCTGATGCAAGAACTATAACTTCAGAGTCTGACAGCACTTTTTCTTCATCTTCTTTGTTCCTGTTTTTAATGAAATCAATCTTATCAGAAAACGGAACGTATACTTCCGCAAAGTGGTCTTCGTTTGAAGACATTTTGGCATATATGCTCATGTCCTGAGGAAGCAGGGATTTGACAAAGTCTTCGAATGATTCACCGTATCTCTGTTTGAATGTAGCTCCATTGGTTTGGCCATGGTCTGACTGTATCACGAATTGATATTCTCTTGGTGAATATTTATTTCCATCAAGCAGACGTTTTATCTGTCTGTCCATTCCTTTAAGGGCAAACCATACGTCCTCGTCACGAACTCCCGAATGGTGAGCAATCTCATCATAACCCAAATATGTGGAATATGCAACATCAATATCTCCAACCATAATGTCCCCAATCAGTGTTTCGGTGTTGATTTCTCTCATGAATACATTTGTCCCTGCTCTTGTCGGGATATATGCGATTCCTCGTGAAATCCTTGGTTGAATGTTCAACACCCTGTGTTTCAACTGGGAGTATATTTCATGAATCATGTCTTCAATGACCAGTACGACTATACGTGCGAAATCGTTTGGATTTGAAAAGATGGAAAACCATGCGCCGTTATACAGCTTTCTCAAGTCAGTTATTTTGCTGAAGGTGAAAATCACATTGTCGGTATCGCCTGAAAATAGGTTGGATCTGCTAGCGCCATTTTCAACAAGCAATCCGTTTCCATCTGATATTCTTTCTTCAAGTATTTTGACCTTTGTAACTCCTGAACATTGCATCATCTGATTGTCATTTTCTTTTTCAATCCATCTAAAAGCGGTGATGTTTTCATTATTCCCATGAAGGATTCCAGCCTGACTGGCTCCTGTTTGTGATGAGAGATCAGTTTCCCATTTCTTAAGGATGTGGGTCTTTCCATCTATCATTGACTTGACGGTAGGCATAACTCCCCTGTCGACAGCTTCACGTAAAACGTCGTAGGCAAGCCCATCAAACTCCACGATTATCACTCCAGGATAATCCTTAATTTCCCCTTTTCTTTTAAGTTG
>NZ_JBGVOG010000038.1:0-20183 GCF_045126245.1 Methanobrevibacter sp.
GACGGCATGGATGAGGAATATGTCGAGATGGCAAAAACAATAGGCAATACATTTTCAATACATATCAAGAATATGCTTGAAGGCTTTCTTGACTGGGACGTTAGAAGCGAAATAAAGGAGCTCTTTTTAAGCCAGACCACAGAGCGTCCGACCTACGAGCAGCTCAAGTTTGAAAACTCAAGCAAACTGACCGACGAAGGTTTCATAAAGGCAATATGGCTGATTTTAGGTGACATTGAAAACGCCGATGAGAAAAAAGTAAGGGATCTTGAATCGGAATTCTGATTTTCTTATTTTCAATTGAAATAAATTTAATCGTTAGGCAAAATCTATTTTATTTTGAGATTTTTAATGAAAAAGTATTTGTGGAATAATCAAATTATATTAAATCATGAACTATAAAGATAAGTTTCTAGAGATGGAAAAGGAATTTGCCAAACACTCATCAAGAGAGCCTGTTGAAGACATCGCCGAGTTAAAGCTAACCTTCATTTTCAAGTTCCAGATTTTTGAGCCATGCAGATACATATCAGAGGACGACGAATGGATCACATTTCTGATATTGCCGCCTGACGACTCGCTTGAAAGCCAGATAATGTCTTTGAGAAAGGAAGAAATAGTAAGCTTCGGCATCTTAAACGAACACAACATTGCCGAGATGAGCAATGTCGTCAGTGAAGTGGAACCTGAGAGCCTGTATCAATGAAGGAAATAACCATCAATCCGGATTTTGACGTTGAAAGTCTCTCAGATGCCATCAACTCAATAATGTCTCGCTGGTCAGTCCAGCTTCTAGACATCAACGGCCCTGACTGGGCCATATATGACTACGAAATGGATTTGAAATATCTAATCCATTTTGATGTCGATTTCAACGACCTTGAAACAAGAATAAAACTGGAAGACTTGAAGCTGAACATAATACACCACATAGAATCCCTAAGGGATGAAACCGCCTGCAGGGACAATCTGATAAGTGCAGTATTTTTATAAAAAAAAGAAAAAAAGCCAAGAATTAAAATCATTTAATTCTTGTGTTATAATATCTTACGCCATCGCTGTCATAAGTATACCATCTGTTTACTTCCTCATCGAATTTCTCGCCGATAACGGTTACGTATGAGTCGGTTTGAGGATTGTATACCTTATAGGTGTTGTTTTTGTTTTGGGTTGTGTTGTTGATTGTATTGACTGTGTCGTTTACAACCTTTGTAGTGTTGTTTGTTATGTTAGTCAGAGTGTCTGTTACGTTTTTGTAATCGCTGTTCTGACCGCTGAAAACAAAGATTCCAACAACTGCAGCGACTAAAATGACAATAGCAATTAAAATAATATTTTTAATTTCCATCATTTTCACCTGATTAATAATATGTTCCTTTTAGTATTTAATCACTGACATCAAAGTCATCAATTATTATATAGTTGAAGTCCGGATATTTCGCCTTTATTTTGGATGAAATCTCCTCTTTAACCTTTTCCCTGTCGGCATCAAAGTCGACGATCACATCAAAGGTAATGAGGTTCTGCTCTTCAAATACGATAAAACCGTGAATCTCAAGAACCTCTTCATATTCGGATGCAATCCTTTCAAGCTCATCCCTGATTTCTGCGTATTTGTCGTTTCTTGCATATATTCCAACGGTCAGGATGATTGAAAACTCCGAATAGATCTTTTGAGCTATCATTCTTGTTAAATTGTGGATTTCAAGTGCAGTTAAAGTGTCATCCACCTCGACGTGAACGGAACCCTGCATGCTTTCAGGTCCGTAGTTGTGAAGTGTCAGGTCATATGCTCCGTAGACTCCCGGAAGCTCACAGATTGATTGCTTAATCTTTCTGGACAAATCCGAATCGACCCTTGCGCCGATCATGCTGTCGACGGTTTCCCTGAGCATGTCGATACTCGCCTTTATGATTACTATTGAAATGATTACCCCCAATATTCCCTCAAGTGATATGTGCCAGAATATTGAAATGATAGCGGCAACCAGTGTTGAAAGGGAAAGTATTGCATCAAAGAATGCGTCGCTTCCGGATGCAACAAGGGCCTGTGAATTGATTTCTTCACCCACATTTTTCACGTATTTTCCCAGAACGAACTTGACAACTACCGCCACAGCAACGATTATGAGTGAAACGGTGGTGTATGAGGTCACATCGGGATTGAATATCTTTGGCCATGATTCCATAAGCGCGGTGATTCCCGCCCATAAAACTATTGCGGCAATTATCACTGATGAGAAATATTCGATTCTTCCGTATCCGTAAGGATGATCCTTGTCCGGCGCCTTTCCGGCAAGCTTTGTTCCTATGATTGTGATTATTGAGGACAATGCGTCTGTAAGGTTGTTTACTGCATCCAAGGTGATTGCAATGGAATTTACCAGTATTCCGATTGTCGCCTTGAATACAACAAGTATGATGTTTACGATAATTCCGATAATGCTTGTCCTGACGATTTTTTCTTGACGTGTCATATGTTTAGATTTATTGGATGTTGTAAATAAGTTTGTACATTTTTTGATATAATTAAAAACATTTTTATACTCATAATCTTATAGTAACTTTAACAGATTAGGAGGCATAATCATGTCAATTTATGATTTTGAAGTGAAGGACGGCGATGGAAACATGGTCAGTCTAGGCCAATACAGGGACAAGGTTTTGTTAATTGTAAACTCAGCAACAAAATGCGGATTCACACCGCAGTACACAGAACTGAATGAAATCTATGCGCAGTTTAATGAAAGGGGTTTTGAAATCCTTGATTTCCCGTGCAACCAGTTCGGCTCACAGGCTCCAGGAACCACAGAAGAGATTACCAACGTCTGCCGCACAAAATGGTTAGTTCCATACACAATTTTTGACAAAATCGATGTCAATGGCGAAAACGCAGACCCTTTATATGAATATCTTAAAAAGGAGCAGCCTTTCCGTGAGATAACAGGAAAAGGCGCAACAAAATTGAAGCTTGTCCTGAAGGCTGTCGACAGAAACTACAAGGACAATAACGACATCAAGTGGAACTTCACAAAGTTCCTGGTTGACCGCCAGGGCAATGTTGTTCAGCGCTTCGAACCGACTGAAGACTTGGCTGACGTCAAAAAGGCAATTGAAGCATTATTATAATTTCATGACATTTCTGTCATACTCTTTTTTTTAGAATTTTTTATAAAAATTAATAAGCACCAATCCGAAATATATTATTGTAAGTATAATACCTGTGGTTGCTATGAGTTTCAGACAAAAAATTCGAAATCTAAAGGATTGCCGTGACAACACATCAATCTATGATGCATATTATAACGCACCGATTGATGAGAGATTGGTATATTTCGAATCCAGAAACGGCCGTGACTTTACAGGAAACATCTTCAGACTTGTTGAGGAGCTTTCAACCGGAGACTACGGCGATTACAGGATATATGTGTATGCAACCGAAAAGGTACTGGCGAAGGTTCTTGAGTTTAAAAGAAACTACAATCTTAAAATCGACCGGGTCATGACTTCCCCGAAGGATGCAGCCGTCGCCCTTGAAAAGGCAAAGTATATATTCACGGATTCCGGAATCCAGCGCAAATACGTCAAAAGGCCGGAACAGGTATTTGTGAATACCTGGCACGGAACCCCACTGAAGAACATGGGCCGCGACAACGTATCGGAAATTCCGGTTATAGGATATATCCAGCACTCAATGCTTTCAGCCGATTATCTGCTTTATCCAAACGACTACATGTGCGAGAAGATGATGAAAGCCTTCATGATTGAAAAAATCTATCCAGGAAAGATTCTTCTTGAAGGATATCCGAGAAATTCAATATTCTTTGATAAGACCCACTCAATTGAATTGAAAAAAGCTCTGGGCCTTGAGGATAAGGAGATATTCATCTACATGCCGACTTTCAGGGGAATTCTCTCAAACAGGGATGACAAAAAGCAAAGAGATGACGTTGAAACATACCTTTCAGATATTGACATGAAGCTTAATGATAATCAGATGCTCTATGTCAAGCTGCATGCATATAACGAATCCCAGATTGATTTTTCAAAGTTCACCCATATAATGCCATTTCCTAAAGGCTATGAGATATATGAAATCGTAAATATGGGAGATGTTCTGATAACGGATTATTCAAGCGTATTTTTCGATTTTGCAAACACTTCCAGAAAAATTGTCATCTTCAATTATGATGAGGCCGATTACCTTTCATACAGGGGAGTGTACTTTCCTCTTGAGGATTTGCCGTTTCCGAAAGTCCAGGATGTCGATGGACTCATAAGGGAGCTTAATTCGCCTAAGGACTATGATGACAGCAAGTTCATTCAAAAGTTCTGCACATATGACAATCCGGATGCTGCTAAAAACATATGCAGGCTGGTTTTTAGGGGTGAAAATGTCTCAAAGCAGTGTGAAGTAAGCAATGATAATCCCAACATTCTCATCTATGCAGGAGACCTGCAGGATGGAGACGTTACCGACCAGTTGATTGGCCTTCTTGAAAATGCAGACAGGAAAAGAAATAACTTCTTTATAACATTCAAACCAGGGGATGTCAATATCAAGGAAAACTACAAAAGGATAGTGGACAGATTCCCGGATGGTGTTGAGTTCCTGCCGTTCAGGTCAGACCTGATACCTACAGTCAAGGAAAAGATGGACTACAACAGGTATCTCCATGAAAACGGAAAGGTTGAATTTCCCCGTCCACTGAACTGTCTTTTCAAAAGATCATTTAAAAAGCAGTATGGAATGGTTGATTTTTGTTTTGTGCTTGATTTTTATGGGCTTGATGCAAACGTGGCACTGACATTTGCAAAATCAGGTGTTGACAGCATTTTATGGCTTCACAAAAACAATGTAAATAACACAAAATTAGGGGAGAATATATTGAAGGACATTTACAGTTCATTTGACCTGATTGTTGTTGACTCAACTGACATTGCCGAAAAGGTTTTGAAAATCACCCAAAACAGTGCAAAAGTTGAAGTTTTCAGATTTGACTAGAATTATTCTTTTTTTCAATTGATTAAAATAAAAATTGCTTTTTTTATCAAAATTAAATAAAATTTTTATATTAAAATAAACATAGTCTTATTATATTAGTCATGTTTAGGAGCATATAAATGAAGACAAGAGTAAGCGTAATCATTCCGGTTTATAACGTTCACGAATTTCTGGAGGAATGTATAGATTCTGTACTGGCCCAGACAATAAACGATATGGAGCTGTCTGACGGCTATGAAAGGAATCTCCAAATCATTTTAGTCGATGACGGGTCAACAGACAGCAGCCCGGAAATAGCTAAAAGATACGCCGAGGATTATGAAAACGTCGAGTATGTCCATGAGGAAAACCAGGGATTGGGACATGCAAGAAACTACGGATGCAAATTTGCCGTTGGAGACTACATCATTTTTCTTGACTCAGATGACATTGTTCCGCCAAACGCTTACGAATGGATGTATACGGCGGCAGTAAAAAACGACAGCGACATGACCATAGGAAACGTATGGCGCTTCAAATCCGAAGGGGCGCTCATGTCAAACATCCACCAGGTTGCATTCAATGGAACAAAGGACGTGACTCACATAACACAATCTCCTGAACTTTTCTATGACACCACCGCCTGGAACAAGCTAATCAGGCGCAGCTTCTGGGACGAGCACGGCTTCACTTTCCCCGAAGGGATACTCTATGAGGACATTCCGGTTACAATGCCTATGCATTTTCTTGCAAACAACGTTTCGCTTGTCCATGAAAACTGCTATCTCTGGAGAATCAGAGAAGGAATCTCCAAATCAATCACACAAACCACTTCAGAGACAAAAAACCTTGCAGACAGGCTTTTTGTAATGAGGCAAGTGGACAGGTTTTATGACGAGAACGTAAATGATGCAAAGCTTCATCACGTGAAGAACATGAAATGGCTTAAAAATGACCTTCTGATATTCGTCAACAAGCTGAGAAGCGTGAATGAAAAGGATTCCCGCGAGCTGATGAAGGGAATGCAGGATTACATCAGCGAAAGCATCAATCCTGATGACTTCGAATACCTCAATGAATTCGACAAGCTAAAATATGAATATCTCATGAAGGATGACTTTAAAAGTCTGGTTGACCTTCTCAACTTCCAGCATGAGAAGCTGAAGGTGACAAAGGTGTATAAGAAGAATTCCCATGTGATGTTCGACGCCGATGAAAAGCTCTTTAAAAGGTCACCTTTCTATATCGACCAGTTCGTAAGGGAGTCAAACAACTTCAAGTATATCCAGAGCGCTGATTTCTGTGATGACCGCATTGAAGTTAGAGGATTTTGCGTGATTCCGGGCCTTGACATCAGGAATTTCTCAGACAGGTTGTATTCATTTTATCTTGTAAACAGCAAAAGCAGAAAGAGAATCCCATTAAAACATGAGGATGTCGAGACAGGAGATCTGACATCATATGACATACGTTTCGGAAGAAGGTTTTCATATAACGCATCAGGATACAAGGTGATAATTCCTTATTCTGAGATTTCAAAAAGCCCAGACTTTGAAGGTGAAAACAGGATAATGGTGTCATTTACACAGGAGGACATCAACTATAATTTCTTTGCAGGTTCCGCACGCTTTGATATACGTCAAAAGACTGAAATGCAGGCAAATATCTACAATGATTCCTATTTCCGCTTCAAGTACACTCCAAAAAATGAAATAATCATCGAAGTTCTGCCTGTTGAAAACAGATATGATGACATAAGCATTGAGGAAAGTGACATTTGCATCAGCTCACAAAACGGCAGTGATGATCTTTTTGTATATTATGAGGCCGATTCCATAAACGGAGAGGTCAAAATCCCATTCGATTATGATGAAAAGGGTGAATGCTATAAGATGGACATCTCAAAGCTGAAGAGTCTCAACGGAAAAATCATCAACTCTGCTGATGAGCCAGTATTGTACAAATCAAAAGAGGCACTGTCATTCCATTCACCTGAAGGCCAGTGCATCCTTGATGCAACCAAAGACTATTATATCAACGTTGCAAAATATGAAAACACTACAGAGATTTGCGAAATCAAAAGGAAAGGCTCAGTTTTCGAATTCATCGCTAAGCTTTATCCGTCAAAAGACTTGGGAAAACCAAATTCAGCATCGCTTTACTTTAAAAACAACATCAATCAAAGTTATTATCTCATATCCGAAGGTAAATTCGATGGCGACAACATCAAATTCAGGATGGATTTGTCACGTAAGGCCATCACAGGAGACCTCAATGAAGGCGTCCACGACCTGTATGTGAAATATGAATTTGATGAGGAAACGCTCTACACTTCACTGCATCTTCTCGATGACTTTGAGGAAATCTATTCCCAAAGGTTCTATGACTACCGTGTAAGCTCCGAGCAGTTCGGCAGGTTCCAGGTCCAGGTCTTCAAGAAATGGGCGATATATGAAAACACTCCGGGAAAAAGGCTCAAGCACTCAAAGATATCATATAAAGCATTCATGAAGCTTCCTATCATAAAAAAGAGGATTGTATTCGAATCTATGTGGGGCGACAAGTACAGCTGCAATCCCAGATATCTCTATGAATATATAGACAGCAATCATCCCGACTGGCAGTGCATATGGTCACTTACCGACGAGCATACTCCAATCAACGGAAACGGCATTCGGGTTAGAAGGTTTTCCCTTAAATACTTCTATTACCTGGCAACATCAAAGTACTTTGTAAACAATGTCAATTTCTATGATCACTACATCAAAAGGCCGGGTCAGGTTGAAATACAGACAATGCACGGAACACCTCTCAAGACTCTGGGCCTTGACGTTACGGCGGATTTTCCAACAAAGAAATCCGAGGATGACTTCATCAAAAAGTGCAGCCGATGGGATTATCTCACAGTTCAAAGCGATTTCGTTTCAAACCTTACCAAAAGCTGCTTCAAGTTCAAAAAGGAATTTCTGAAATTCGGATATCCGAGAACTGATGTGCTGTACACAAAAAACAACCCTGAAGACATCAAAAAACTAAAGGAAAAGATGGGACTTCCAGAAGACAAGAAGGTTATTCTTTATGCCCCTACATGGCGTCTGAGGGACAAGTTTGAGCTGAAGCTTGACTTGGACTCATTCAAAAAGGCGCTTTCGGATGAATATGTCCTTGTATTGAGGCTGCACCATCTTTCAGCCGAAGGCTGGAAGCAGCCGCCTAAGGATGACTTCATATATGACCTTACCGATTACGATTCAATAGAGGAGATGTATCTGGTTTCAGACATACTGATTACAGACTATTCCTCAGTGATGTTTGACTATTCAATCCTTGACAGGCCGATATTTCTGTATACATATGACATGGAGGAGTACAGGGACAAGCTCAGGGGAATATATTTCGACATAGAGGAGCTATCTCCAGGACCGATATTATACACATCAAAAGAGCTGGAGGATGCCATCCTCAACATAGATAAGACTGAAAGCGAAACAAAGGATTTAAGAAAGAGATTCAGAGACGAGTTTGTTCCGTTCGAATGCGAAAATTCAAGCGAAAGGATATTCGACCGTGTGATGAAAGGCGAGAAGGAGAGCATAATCGGCAAAATATTAGGCAGAATATTGCCTTGACATGCCGTTTTCAATAATATTAATAATGGTAAATTTCATATATAATAATATTAGAATACTTTGGTGAAAATTATGAAGGTAGGCGTTATTGGAGCCGGAAGCTTTGGAACCGCACTGGCTCAAACAATAGCTCAAAATGTTGATGAGGTTTATTTGCTTTTAAGAAGAAAGAATCTTGCGGATACTATTAACTCCACAGGATTCAACTCAGAATACTATCCGAATACCAGATTGCTTGACAATATTGTCGCAACAGCTGACATGATGGACATGAAAGAATGCAAAGTGATATTCCTCTCCCTTCCCTCATCAGCTTTCAGGCAAACACTGAAGGACTTGAAGGCAATCATCGCTCCCGACACAATTCTGGTTACAACAGCAAAGGGAATAGAATATCCTTCCCTCAAGACCATGGGAAAGATTGTCGAGGAGTACTTTGACGACGGTTATGTTGCGCTTTCAGGCCCTAACTTCGCTTCAGAAATAGTATTGAACCTTCCGACAGTCTCAAACATAGCATCCAAAAACAAAAGCAATGCGCAAATCGTGAAGGATGTCCTGTCCACCAAACAGTTCAAGGTGAAAATCATTGATGACGTTGCAGGCCTTGAGATTTGCGGAATTATAAAAAACATCAATGCAATAGCTAACGGAATATGCGAAGGGATGAACGTGAATGAAAATGCAAGGTACAGCGTGCTGACCAAAGGGTTCAACGATACCATAAAAATCATTGAAAGCGTCGGCGGTGATGCGTCAACTGCAGGTGAATACTGCGGATTTGGAGATCTTGTTTTGACTTCAACATCCTTTGAAAGCAGAAACCATACCCTGGGAATGCTCTACGGCCAGAGACTGATTGTCGATGAAAAGGCAAGTGGCGTCGTTTTTGAAGGAAAGAATTCGATTATGGCAATCAAGGACATATGCGATAACCACAATATAGACAGCGTGATAGTGAATTTCGTTTATGATGTAATAGTAAACCATACGCTTCCGAAGATTGCCTTTAGAGATTTATGGGAGAATATTGAATAGGTGTAAATGATGATCGGTGTTATATTGGCTGCAGGAATGGGAACAAGACTGATGCCCCTGACCAAAGAAATTCCAAAGGCCCTGCTTGAAATTAATGAAATGACATTGCTTGAAAGAATGATTAGAAACTGCATTGAAGCGGACATATCCAAATTCATTGTAGTTGTAGGCTATAACAGGGATAAGGTAACAGATTTATGCCCCGTTCTGGCTGAAAGATACGGTGTTGAAATAAAGACTCTCACAAACGAGAAGTATGAGGTGACCAACACATCCGTTTCGACTTATATAGCATCACAAATGATTGAAGAAAATCCCGAAGACTTTGTATTGGTCAACGGAGACAATGTTGTTGACCCTGAAATAATAAAAAGGATTGCGGGATGCAGGCACACAGGAATGATTATCGATAATTACAAAAAATTGAATGAAGAATCATTTAAGATTATAATAGAAAATGAACAGTCCAATGAGGACAAATCCATTTCAACAGGTCAGATTGCCTCAATTGGAAAACAACTTGACATTGATTCATCAAGCGGTGAATTTATAGGAGTTTCCAAAGTCATAAGTGACGACATTTCAGATTTCAATGAAATACTCTCACAACTGATTGACGAGAACCCTCAAAATTACTATGATTTTGCCTATAAGGACTTAAGCAGAATCAGGACAATTGACTATGTAATGACAAATGGACTGAAATGGACTGAAATTGATGACCATACAGATTGGGAAAATGCGCAAAAGCTAGTAGACGAATTAGAAAATTAGAATACGGAGACAAAAGATGTACAAAAAGATTTTACTTCCAACCGACGGATCAGGATATGCAGAAGAAGAGGCCGAAAGGGCAACCAAATTGCTTGCAGACGGTGGTGAAATAATAGTTTTATCAGTTGCGGGCAAATTGACCTCATCAGCATTCCAATCAAGATCCAACGTTAAGAAAGTTAACAAGGGATTGTACGAGGAAGCTGAAGAAAACGTTAAGCATATGATAGGGCAATTCGATGACAGCGTCAATGTCAGGGGAATGGTTGTTGTAGGCTTTCCGGCAGAAACAATTATTGACATTGCCGAAAAGGAAAAGGCAGATCTGATTGTCATATCAGCTTCAGGAAAAAGCGGACTTCACAGATTCATTATCGGAAGCGTGGCCGAAAAGGTTCTAAAGACTTCCGAAATTGATGTTCTGCTGGTGCCTAACAAATAGTTAAAAGGAGTGTATCGATGGATTCAGGAAAGATTAAAATAGCGGTCGCAGTAGTCATAGTGCTGGCGATTGGAGCGTTCATATTCGTTCAGGCAAATTCACACAACACCAAGATTGACGTGACAAGCAACTCCACCCTAATGAACGGTGATTACCTGACACTGGTCTTAAAGGATGAGTTCCGTAATGTCTACCCTGGAGAGGTGATTAACGTCAAGATATTAGATGATTCAGGATGGGCAAGCTACTACAACGGAACCACTGACGAAACAGGTACCGTCAGAATACTGTTGGAGGGAATGGAAAACGGAAACTACACAGTTCATTCCACTTTCAATGGAACAATGTTTTTACATCAGTCAAAATCAGTTACCAACCTGGAAATGAATGATGGTATGAATTAAATCTTATTGGTGAATTATTATGAATATTACAGTTATTGGAACAGGTTATGTCGGTCTTGTAACCGGAGCATGTTTTTCAAAAATGGGAAATAAAGTTTATTGCGTTGATATAGATGAGCAAAAGATTGAAAACCTTAAAAATGGAATATTGCCTATTTTTGAACCGCACCTTGGTACAATCGTCATAAATTCCCAAGAGAAAGGGGACCTGATATTTACAACCCAAATCAAGGAAGCACTTGACAATACGGACATAGTTTTCATTGCTGTTGGAACACCTATGTCAGAGGACGGCAGCGCAAATCTTGACTATATATTCTCTGCTGCAACAGACATTGCAAACAACATTACCCATGACTCATTGGTAGTCATCAAATCCACAGTGCCGATCGGAACAGGCTTCAAGGTCAAAAGGCACATTGAAGAAATATTGGATGAAAACAAATCCAACGTGAAAATTGAAATTGCTTCAAATCCGGAATTTTTAAAGGAAGGCCGTGCAATTGAAGACTGCATGCATCCGGACCGTGTCGTTATCGGCGCCGAAACCGAAGAGGTCTTCGAAACACTCAAGGATTTATACTCATCTTTTGTACTCAACCATGACAGGTTCATCCTGATGGATGTCAAATCATCCGAAATGACAAAATACGTTGCAAATGCGATGCTTGCAACCAAAATCTCATTCATGAATGAGATTGCAAACATCTGTGAGGTTACAGGTGCCGACGTCCAGAAGGTCAGATTGGGTATCGGTTCGGACAGAAGAATCGGTTATGACTTCATCTATGCGGGATGCGGATACGGAGGAAGCTGTTTTCCAAAGGATGTGCAGGCATTAATCAACACATCCCAGTCCCACGGATATGAACCTGAAATACTGGCCCATGTCGAAATAGTTAACAAAAGGCAGAAGCTTGTACTGGTCAAGAAAATCACAGACAGATTCGGCGAGGATCTCACAGGCATGACATTTGGCGTATGGGGCCTTGCTTTCAAGCCCGGAACCGATGATGTGCGTGAAGCGACTTCACTTGTCGTCATATCCGAGCTTATTAAGAGGGGTGCCAAAATCAAGACCTACGATTCACAGGCAACTGAGGAATTCAAAAGGGCAATTGATGATGAATGTCTTGATTCAATCGAATTTATGGACAACAGGTATGATGCAATAGATGGCTGTGATGCACTGATTCTCATTACCGAATGGAAGGAATTCAGATATCCTGACTTCAAGGAACTGTCCGAAAGAATGAATCAGAGGATTATCTTTGACGGAAGAAACATATATGACAAGAAAATTAAAAATCAAGGATTTGAATTATATCAAATAGGATGTTAATGTGATTTGATGAAAACTGCCGTTCTAATTCCATGTTACAATGAATCCGCAACAATTGAAAAAGTGGTCAGCGATTTCAGGCGCATAATGCCTCATGCTGATATATATGTATACGACAATAATTCAACAGACAGAAGCGATGAGATAGCCAGAAACGCCGGTGCCGTCGTCAGATATGAATATCAGCAGGGAAAGGGCAATGTGGTCAGGTCAATGTTTCGAGAAATTGATGCAGACTGCTATATTCTTGTTGACGCAGACGATACATATCCGGCCGAGGCGGCAGCTGAATTTGAAAAGCTTGTTTTGGATGGAAAAGCGGACATGGTCATTGGAGACAGGCTTTCATCCACATATTTTGAGGAGAACAACCGACGGTTCCACAATACCGGAAACAGAATGGTATGCAGATTCATAAACCTGTTTTTTAAAAGCAACCTGAACGACATCATGACCGGAATGAGGGCTTTCAGTTATGACTTTGTAAAGTCATTTCCTATTTCATCAAGGGAGTTTGAAATAGAAACTGAAATGACAGTTTTTGCCCTTATAAACAACTTTAAAATTAAGGAGATACCAGTTGATTATCGTGACCGTATTGAAGGAAGCGAATCAAAGCTTAACACATACAAAGACGGCTATAAGGTCATCATGATGATCATTGCCCTTATCCGTGATGAAAGACCACTGCTCTTTTTCACATCCATTGCGCTGGTTCTTCTTATAATTGCGGGGATATACTTCTTCCCTATACTTTCAAACTTTTTGCGCACAGGATACGTTTTGAAAATACCTTCATTGATTGTGATTTCAACTGTTGTAATTGTAGCGGCCATAATCTTTTTTACAGGCGTTGTGCTGCATGTTCTAAAAAGGCAGCATGCCGACAATCTGGAACGCCACCTTATTATGCTCAATGAATTGAATAAAAAGGAATAGATTATCGAAGAAGAGATAATCCGCCAATTCATCATGAAAAAATTTCTGATAAAAATAACATCATCTTTTTTTGGTTCAATTTTTGAATATAAATACATAAATATATTGAAAAATATATTATACTACAGTAGATTTTATCTACAAAAAATATAGTTATAACTATTTGGTGTTTTTTATGAATAAAAAGATAGGAATAATTTTAGCTTTAGTTATAGTATCCTTAGTGATGCTAGGAACTGCAAGCGCAGGTTTTTTTGACTTTTTAGGTGGGGGAGACTCAAATCAAACTGCAAATGATAATGAAACATTAGTTGTAGGATTCGATGCTGAATTCCCTCCATACGGATATAAGGACGACAATGGAAGCTATACTGGTTTCGATTTAGACTTGGCAAAAGAAGTTTGTGAAAGAAACAACTGGACCTTTAAAGCACAACCTATCGACTGGGATGCAAAAGATGCAGAATTGGATTCAGGATCCATTGACTGTATCTGGAACGGATTCACAATCGACGGTAGGGAAAACGACTACACCTGGTCCAACGCATACTTTGACAACAAACAAATCATTGTTGTTAAAGCAGACTCAGGAATCAATTCCTTAGCAGATTTAGAAAACAAAACAGTTGAAACACAAAAAGATTCATCTGCTTTAGCTGCTCTTCAAGGTGACAACAAAACTATCGCTGATACTTTTGCAACCTTAACTGAAGTGGCTGACTATAACACTGCATTTATGGACTTAGAATCCGGCGCATGTGACGCAGTAGCTATGGATATCGGTGTTGCTGAATACGACATCAAAAACAAAAACAACTCCGATGACTTCAAAATATTGGATGACTACATAACTACTGAAAAATACGGTATCGGATTCAAAAAAGGAAATGACGCTTTAAAAGACCAAGTACAAGCAACTTTAGACGAAATGTTTAAAGACGGTACTGTAGCTCAAATTGCAGAAAAATACGGTATCTCACAAGATGCCCTAATTTTACCAAGTTAGATTAGTTTAGAGAAGGGAGAATTATCATATGATATTGAGTACAGTAATTGAACAATTACTCAGCGGTATGGTTACCTCTATTGAGATATTTTTACTTACTCTCTTATTCTCTCTTCCCCTTGGACTAGCTGTTGCTGGGGGAAGGATGAGTAAGTTCGCACCGCTTAGGTGGCTAATGAAACTTTATATCTCAATCATGAGAGGGACACCGTTAATGCTGCAGCTGATTGTGGTGTTCTTTGCACCTTACTATGTATTTGGCATTAGTCTTTCTGCAGATTATAGGTTTATTTCTGTTATCATTGCATTTACCATCAATTATGCGGCTTATTTTGCTGAAATTTATAGAGGAGGAATCGAATCTATCAACAGCGGACAATATGAAGCTGCACAGGTATTGGGATACAGCAGACTTGAAACTTTTTTCATAATAATAATGCCTCAAGTATTTAAGGTAATTCTTCCGTCTGTAACTAATGAAGTAATTACACTTGTAAAGGATACTTCTCTTTCATTTGTTATTGCAATTCCTGAGATGTTTACAGTGGCCAAACAGATTGCCGCTGCAGATGCATCCATTGCGGCATTGCTGGTTGCCGGTTTATTCTATTATTTATTCAACGTAATCGTTGCATTTGTGATGGAACATTTAGAAAACAGACTTGATTATTACGAATAGGAGGAATATTGATGAGTTTGCTTGAAATTAAAAATCTTAAAAAAAGCTTCGGCGATAATGTGGTCTTGAAGGATATTTCTCTTAATGTTGATAGAGGTGAAGTTCTGGCCATTATAGGTCCGTCCGGATCAGGTAAATCCACATTGCTTCGATGCATAACAGGCCTGGAAGAGGAAGACAGCGGTGTAATTGATTTTGAGGGAACATTCGGTTTGGTTTTCCAGAATTTCAATCTGTTCCCGCATCACTCAGTGATGAAAAACATTACCAATGCCCCTATAAGAGTTCAAAAAAGAAAAAAGGATGAAGTGTTCAGCCACGCCCGTGAACTTTTAAAGAAGATGGGTCTTGAAGACAAGGAAGACGCTTACCCTTGCGAACTGTCCGGAGGTCAGCAGCAAAGGGTTTCAATTGCAAGGGCTTTGGCAATGAATCCGGATATCCTGTTTTTTGATGAACCAACCTCAGCGCTTGATCCTGAACTGACAGGAGAAATTTTGACTGTCATTAAAGAGCTTGCAGCCGAGAATATGACAATGGTAATCGTCACTCACGAAATGGCCTTTGCCCGTAACGTTGCAGATACAATAATATTCATGGACGACGGATTTATTGTAGAGGAAGGCTCACCTGATGAGGTCTTTTCATCAGACAATCAAAGGATGAAGGAATTCCTCGGAAAATTTTACGACTAGATATTCTACAAATATCTAACTCTTTTTTTGTTTTTTTACGTTCATATGAATAACTTTATTTAATATTGTTAACAAAGTATTACCAACGAACAATTGTTCCAAGGGTGTAAATTTATATGATATGTCCTAATTGTAACAGCGAGAATAATGAGGGCGCTAAATTCTGCAAAAAATGCGGTACACCATTAAATAATAAAACAATGGACCACGGAACTCTCATTAATTCTATGGAAAAAGAAAAATCTGATAATACAACCAAAATTATTATCATAGCTTTAGTTATTGTTGCTATTGTGTTGGCAGGGGCTTTCATTTACCTTCAGGGATTCGGAAGCGACCACTCAAAAGCTTCAAGTGATGCCGTGAATCTGACAACCCAACAGACACAATCAGCTCCGGCAACCGCCACTCCGCAATCTTCAGTCAACGGATTGAAAATATTGAGCGGAAGTTTCTCGACAGGCAGCGCAGAATCTGACAAGACATACGCTTCCATTTATGTCGGAAAACAATACGCAGGCCAAAGCGTTATCGTTCAGATTTGGTACAGCAGAGACGGATCAACCCTGAACAACGGTAATATGGTTCCCGTCACCGTTCACTCAGACGGTTACATCCAGGTATCAAGTGCCGACGCATATCATTACTATCCTGATAAGGCGGAAGTAAAAGTATATGATAGTAATTCACAATTATTGGATTCAAAAACTGTATATTTAAGTCCAACAAGCGGTACTCAAACATTCTAATTGAGTACTATTATTCTTTTTTTTAAAATAATTGCTTTTATATATCATTATTTATAAAATTCTAATTGAATCAGTTTTATTGGTGTTAAGCATGTCAAGGCCAAAAATTTCAGTTATTGTTCCGGTATATAACGTTGAGGATTACATCACAGAAGCGTTGGAATCCCTTTTAGCTCAGTCAATGATTGATGATATTGAAGTTATCATTGTTGATGACGGCTCAACGGACGAGTCCAGATACATCACTGAAAGGTATGCGCTTGATTATGACAACTTTCATGTATATCACAAGGAAAACGAAGGTCAGGGAATTGCCAGAAACTTCGGTCTGAACCTGGCAAAGGGAGAATATATTCACTTTTTTGATTCGGATGATTACTTGCCTTCCAATGCATATGAAACGCTATACGGCCTTGCCTTAAAAAACACTAGCGACATTGCAGTGGGAAACGCCCTGAGATTTGCATTGTATAATGTCTGGCAGGACAATCTATTCAAAAATAGCTTTAATGATATTGCTGAAGTGATAGATTCCATAACATTAAGAGAAATGCCGTCCCTTTTGTGGGATACGGTAACATGGAACAAGCTGTATAGAAAGGACTTCCTGACAGAAAACAATATAGAATTTCCAAAAATGAAGATTTCATATCAGGACATTCCATTCTCATTTGAAGCATATTTTTTAGCCGAATCAATTTCCATAACTCCTGAAGTCTGCTATTACTGGAGGTTGAGAAGCGACAACACTTCAGTAACACAGCAGGACAAAAACATCCGGAACTTCCGCGACAGGCTGTACATATTGGAACATGTCAACGGATTGATGGACAAGTATGATGTATCCGGAAACTTGAGAGACGGACAGTATATCAAATGGATGAATCATGACCTTAAGTTTTTCCTGAAGAGATTTGACAAGTTTCCTGAAAACTTGCACAGGGATCTTTTCGATGAAGTCTGCAAACTTGTGGACGTCATACCTGACGAGCTGATTGAAAGGCTGAACTCATATAAGAAAGTTGTATTCAAGATGATAAAGAATCGCGATTACGATAACTTTTTAAAGTTCGCTCCATTGGAAAACGACCTTTATGAAGACCCTGTAATTCCAGAATTTATTGATGATGAATATAAGGGCTATTTTGATTTCAAAAAAGCAATGAAAGAAGAGGAACTGCTTTGTGATTTGGCCGATGCGCACTTTGATGATGAAAATCTCCTGTTGGATATGGAGGCGAATCTCAATTATCTGTCAAATGAGGATACCTTTAAGATGAGTGCTGCTATGATTGATTCTAAAAACGAATATCCTCTTGACATCATTTATTCAGATAATGCCTGTATTATCATTCCGCTTTGTCTAATTGAAGATAAGAACCATCTGCAGGTGGAAGTCAGATATGAATTTGGCGACTTTGAAAAAACAGCAACTCTAAAAAACAGACACAGGCAATCGTTTGAATTTGACGGGTGTTTCGTTGACCTGAATGCGGGAATGCATTCCTATTTATTCATAGATGTCAGGCAAAAAAACGGCAACTGTGCGAATATTTCAGACATCTCATTTGACGGAAGCAAGTTCACTTTAAAGGGAAAATCCAAAAACAGGATTGATAATGTATACATTGAAAACATAATGACGTTTGAAAAGGTCTTTTATCCTTTAAATTATGTGGATTCAACAACATTCCACTTTGAAATTCCATATCAACACATTCTTGACAGTCCGGTCAAGAAATGGGAAATCAATTGTGAGAAATCTCCGAATTCCATTAGAATTTCTGACAAATTCGAATTTTTCACAAATCATAACAGGACAAGATTTTTAGACACCAGAAACAAGATTCTGATTGAAAACGATCCCATAAATGTTAGTGATGAGATGGGTCACCTGAGCAGATTATACAACAGGCTTGTTCAAGAAAATCACAGCCTGAAAAAGGAAAACAGATATCTCAACAACAAGGTCTCTGAATTCCAGTCACGCAAGGCCATAAGGATTGCAGATAAACTTAAATTTAACAAATAAACCTGAAAGAAGAATCATATGACAAAAATCTCAATAATATTGCCGGTTTTCAATGGCGAGAAATATATCAAAAAGGCCATAGATTCAGTTTTGGCCCAGAGCCTCACGGATTTTGAACTGATAATTATAAATGACGGATCAACAGACTGTACCCCAAACATTGTCAACGGGTACTCGGATGAAAGGATTATCCTCATTAACCAGGAAAATCACGGTCCGGGAAACGCCAGAAACCAGGGCCTTGAAATTGCCAAAGGAGAATATGTCATGTTTTTGGACAGCGACGACTGGTTCAAGTGCGATGCATTTGAAATAGCCTACAACAATGCCGTGAAAAATGATACGGACATATCCATCTTTCAGATAATAAAGTATGATGACGGTGAATACTCTCAAAACGACTGGTTCAATCTGAACAATTTCTCAAAGGACTTTGAAGATAGGGTTTTCAATCCACATGAATGCAGGGATTTCCTATTTGACATTTCCGTAAGCGCATGCCAGAAGATATTCAGGCGTGAATTCATATCAAAAATCGATGCGAAATTTCCGGAAGGCATATACTTTGAGGACATGCCGTTCTTCTTTTACACATTCCTGAGTTCAAAAAGAATATCTATCATCAAAAGGCATCTGTATGTGAGAAGAAAGCATGAGGGCTCAATCACCGAGGCCATAGACAGCAAGTTTCTCGACACCGTGGAGGCCGGCCAAATATTAATGGACATTTTCATAAAAAATGATTGGTATGATATGTATAAGTTCGACCTGCTTGCCTTTAAAATCAATGGTCCTCGATATGCTTTAATGGGCATTGAAGAAAAATATAAAGAAAAACTTTACTCACTAATTAAAAAGGACTACGATTCAATTAAAACAACTCAATATTATGATGACTATCTGGAAAATCTGGGTCCCGTAAAAAGAAAGTTCTTTTTAGATATTATAGAATCAAAAAGTTATGAAGAGTTCAAAACCCTGAACCAGACAAATTCTTCTCCTGCAAAGTAGCTGACCATAATGCATGCTATTGAAATTATGACATATATTGCGGTCACTTCAAGCGGCGTATTTATCAAAAATATCCATAACATCACAAGCTCCAGGAGATAAAAGACTATTTTTTTCTCCGCAACATGCGTATAGCTGAGCACTCCCAAAAGGACTGGTGCTGCAATGATTGCAAGAATATAAAGTATTGACATTTCAAGGCTTACAAGGCCCTCTATCGGCATGCTGAAAAGATACATATACAGATACATCTCAAGGACTGTAAGGAAAAATCCCTGAACCGCCCCGCATATTGCCTGGGCCAGCGTATGCTTTTCTAATGTGACCCTTGACCAGATTACGATTGGATATAAAATACCGAATGCGGCACCGATTGGACCTAACAGCAATATCAGGGCACCTATAGGTCCGCTTACTCCTGTAGTGTGGACGCTTATTTTCCATCTGGTTGTAATCAGC
>NZ_JBGVOG010000039.1:0-10815 GCF_045126245.1 Methanobrevibacter sp.
TGGAGATAATTTCAGAACAGGACACAACGTTGTCAGTCGTGAAAACACAAATATAGGTGATGATGTATTGATTGGAACCAATACTGTCATTGAAGGGGACGTAATTATTGGAAATGATGTAAGCATTCAATCAAATGTATATATTCCAACTAATTCAGTAATTGAGGATAATGTATTTATCGGACCTTGCGCTTGTTTTACTAATGATAAATATCCAGTAAGGATTAATTATGAGCTTCAAGGGCCTAAAATTAGGCGTGGTGCTTCTATTGGGGGCAATACAACTTTCCTCTCCAATGTTGAAATTGGGGAAGGTTCCATTGTTGCTGCCGGAGCTATTGTGATACATTCAGTTCCGCCATTTTACTTGGCTATCGGAACTCCAGCCCGTATTAAACCTCTTCCGGATCACTTGAAGGTTCCAAACAGATTTTAGTTCGTAAATACCAAAACATTATATATTTTGATATTCCAATATAAGATTAAGGAGATTATATTATGGCAATATATAAATGTAAAATTTGTGGATATGTTTTTGATGAAGATAACATTGAAGAGGGCTTGAATATTCCTGATGGAACCAAATTTGAGGATTTGCCAAATTCCTTCAAATGCCCTAAATGTCGCATGCCAAAAAGCATGCTGGAAAAAGTTGAATAATTTTATATACTCATTATTATAAAATAATATTAATTAAATTCTATAATTTAATGTAAATATTAGGAGATTGTTATTATGGCAAAATTTAAATGCAAAATTTGCGGATTTGTAACTGAAGAATTTGAAGAACTCCCAGAAGACTACAAATGTCCTATGTGTGGCGCTACCGCTGACATGTTCGAAAAAGTAGAATAAGGAGGAAATTAACATGGCTTTTGTTTGCAAAGTATGTGGATACGTTCATGAAGCAGATGAATTACCAGAAGACTTCACTTGCCCAATGTGCGGTGTAGGTCCTGAAAACTTTGAAGAACAATAAGGTTCTTCACTTCTTTTTTTTTAAATTTTTTCTAAAAATTGTTTATTTTTATATTCAACGCTAATTTTACCGGAATATTTTTCAAATATTTTTTCAATGTCCCTGTTGTCTCGGGATACGATGTCATAACTTACCTTCTCGCCGTAATCCTTATTTATGGTGGTTAATTGGTTGTTTCTCACTTCACTATCTGCAATTTTAATGTCGGAATATTCAAAAGTAATTTCATAGACATCATATTCTTCAATTTCGACGATTTCCGCCTCACCGATGGCCTCAAGCACAGATTTGGAATAAGCCCTTACAAGTCCGCCTGCACCCAGCTTGATTCCGCCAAAGTATCTTGTAACGACCGCAGTGATATTGTGAAGTTCATTTTTCCTTAAAACATTAATCATAGGTTTTCCGGCTGTTCCGCCAGGTTCGCCATCATCATCAAAGCCTTCGCCGTCACTTACAATATATGCGGTACAATTGTGAGTGGCATCGCTGTACTGTTCATTTAACTTTTGAATGATTTCCTTTGATTCCTTTTTGGTTTTAGTCGGAAATAAAGAGCAAATAAATTGGGATTTCTTCACGTTTATTTCACATTGGACGGCTTTTTTTATAGTTTTCATAATACCCTATATATTTATATATCTAATCAAATATATTATTGTTAATTAATTTTGCAGGTGTTTATATGGCAAGTAGATCAGCTACTGTATTGGTGATATTTGTAATAGCAATTATTGCGTTTTGTTTGGCTAGCGTTTTTGGCGCTATGACAGGACCGATATCAATTTTCCCCAATGAAACTGAAGGGGGAAGCATCTTAGATAATCTGTCTGCCCTTACTGATGGTCATGGGGATACTGGTAACAGTTACGGCAATGATAATTATAATGACTACAGTAGTTCATCTAGTGATTCCAGTTCAAGCAATGTAGAAACAACTACAGATGATTCCAGTAGTTCTAATCAAAAACCTTCAGATCCAAGCGAAAAAAATCCAGATTCAGGAAAGGAATCCGATTCTGGGGGTTCTAATGTAATAACCTATACTGGATAATCATTATCCTTTCTTTTTTTTAAAAATCCAATAATTTTTCAACGTCTAAAATTACGGTGTTAATAGCTAGAGTTAAGAGTCTTTCTCCGTAAACTTCATCCACATAGACCCCATTTTCTTCAATGTCTATTGCACCATTTTCAATGTTCGGATCATTTTCACGTGCTTTCTTAAATCCATGTAGACCAACTTCTTCATATTCATCAACGTTTGCCTGATTTACAACTTCATCCTCATTGATGATACCCAAAACTTTAGCCATTGACAACTCACCGCTTCCTCCGTGAGGACCTTCTGATGAGATTACCTTATTGTTGAATGTGATTGATAAGCCGGTTTTGTCTTCAATGTCCCATAACTCAGTTACAAGAGGAATGTTTCCGCCATGAGCATTTACAATAACAACTTTTTCTATATTCAAAAATTTTTTAGCGGAGTTAAGTGTCTCTATAACGTTTTCCTTCAATTCATCAAGGGATACATGAATGCCATGGTCGATTTCATCCAATTCATAAGCTGGAAAGATTATTCCTAAAAATTTGGCTCCGGTCTGAAGGGATGACTGAAATGCGATATGGGCGGCAATTTTGGCATCAGTATCTATTGGAAGGGCAGGTCCATGATTTTCCAAGTGTGATCCGAGTGCTATTATTCCAATTTTATGGACTCCGGGGTCTCTGATTTTACCTGCACGGTATCTTAATTCTGCCATATCATCACCTTATAGTTCAAAGTTCCAGATGTCATCTCCGACATAATGTTTGGTTGCAACAGCTTTTCCGGAGTCATTTTCAACCATTTCTTCACCGCTTATCAGACTTACACCAATAGCCAATGGTTTTCCATGTGTTTCATCGATGATTAAAACGATGTCTCCTTCTTCAATTCCTTCATCTGCAGCCACAATTCCAGGACTCATTATGTCTGCACCATTGCTTACAAACCTGATGGCTCCCATATCGACAGTTACTTTTTTGCTGTCGATTTGATTTGCAAGAGCGGCTTTTAGTGTTGGAAACGGCTTGTCTTCAATCATTATGATGTAAGGTTCGCCGTCCACTAAAATAAAGGAGTTAGGCTCTGCCTCAAGTATTTCTACATTCTTTTTATTTTGAAGTAAATCGCCGTATTCGTCCAATTCAGCTTTTATTTCTTTAATTTTCTTCTTTTTTAGGAAATTTCTTTTTTTAACTTTTATGCTCATGTTTTTTGCCCATATATTTTAATGAATAATATATTTATACTCTGAATAAATAAATTTATTTATTTTTAGGATTTACTTAATATTCTTTTTTCTTGAAAAAACGTGTTTGCAGTCTATATTTTCCCCTAAATCGGCAATGCTGAAAGGAGCATCGTTTCTTATGTATTTTGCAATTGAACTTGCATTGTGGTTGATTAATTTGTTTATATTCAGATTTATTATTTCAAGTTCCTTTTCGCTGAATTTGGCCTGCGGAATGATTGTGAGGTAATATCTGTGGATTGTCCTATTGTAATAAGGTTCCTTTCTTAAAAAAAGCTTGTTTTTGTCAATAAGATCCTGAGTCACTTCAATAAAATGTTTGGGTTTGATTCCCTTTTTGGATTTGATGTAGGTCTCTTTTGTAAGTAAAGTGCCATATATTTCATAATAGTTGAAATCAATGAAATATAGTATGCTGCAGAGCATGGTTTTTCCTATATGTGGCTTGTTGTAGCATTTGGATAGGATATATATTATTAATTTGGTGTAGGTTTCCTTATCGAAGTTCATTTGATAGCCTGGTGATGGTTGTGTGTTTTTAGTTATGTTTCATTTCATTTTTAAATCAAGTCAAAGAGCAATTGAAAAATAATCATTTTTTTTAAATTTTAAATAGTGGGAATATAATAATTAGTAATTAGATAATTTTTTTATACTTTTTATTAAAAATAAGGTAACATTTATATAGTAGTGTAATTATAATTAATAGTATTAGTTTTAATTAGGTTTTGTCTTATCTTAACTTGATTATATTATGAGTACTTACTCAAATTTAATTCATAAAACTAAAATTTGTAATAATATAAGGTGATATAATGAGCGGACAAAATGTTCAAAGACCACTTGATGCATTAGGAAAATCTGTAGATGCTCCAGTTTTAATTAAACTCAAAGGAGATCGTGAATTTAGAGGCATACTTAAGAGCTTTGATTTACACATGAATTTAGTTCTTAATGATGCAGAAGAGTTACAAGACGGAGAAGTTACTAGAAGACTCGGCATTGTCCTCATTAGAGGAGATAATATTGTTTATATCTCACCATAAATATTATTCAATAATTATTTCGAGATTATATTTTTAGCGATAACTAGGGAGGTGTATCAATGTCAAAGGGAACTCCATCAATGGGTAAAAAGAATAAGAAGACCCATATCAGATGTAGAAGGTGTGGTAGAAACACTTATCATATACGTAAAAAAGTCTGTGCTTCTTGTGGATTCGGTAAATCCAAAAAATTAAGAAGGTACAGTTGGCAAAACAAAAAACCAACTACTAGACAAAGGTTAGTATAAGTTGGTAATGCTTTGAAGATTATTTAAATAATCTTCTCTCAAATCTATTTTTCAAGTTACTTTTAAATCACTGTTTAGTTTATTAACTACTTTTTTTAAATAATATATTGATTAAATTATACTTGGAGGTATCATCATGACTAACTTAAATGATGTTGCTCAGGATAATGATGTGAATTTAGAAGAGTCTGTCGTCTTTATTAAAGACAATGATGATGTATTATCTGTAGATATCAGTAGTGTCGGAATCAAGCAAAGAGCAGATGATACTATGGGCGTCAGATTTTCTTTAAGCCCAAAGCAAACAAAGGAACTGGAGAAATTTTTCAACAAGTTTCAGAATGGTGAAAAATTCTATTTCAATATTTCGCAAACAGGCTACAGGCCGGTCTATTATAGGGGTTTGTCTCCAATTACAAAGGAGGTAAGCAGGGAATATGATTCAAAGTTTAATGTAACTTTGTTCATGCAAAAGGCTATTGTAGCTCCGGACGATTCGTACTTTGAGCCAACCTGTGAATGCTGTAAATTCTGCCATATAGGGTAGTGATATTTATGTTAAATCAGGAATTTTCAAATAAGATTAAGATTACTAATGTTAAAACAAGGGAGTTCATTGAACTTGACCAAAGAAGAATTCAAATAAGGGAAAATCAAAACGGACTTATGGCTTTCAGTTATAAGGCACCATTATTTGAAACAATGGATCTTGAAGACTTCTTTGATAATCTGGATTCTTCAGGAAAGTTGACTGTGGATATTGGTGGAACCGGTGAATTTGGTGTAAACTTCAGAGGTATCATTGAAGGAAAAGAAAAGAATTTCTCTCAAAATTTGGACCATAAGATTATTTTGCTTGAAAACCACAAATGCCCAAAGCCTGGAGAGTATATTCAAGTGAAGAGAACTTCAAAATTTGTACCTAGAGGTAAAATTTCCGAATAATCTTCATTTATTTTTTTTTAAAATTCATCTTCTACGGCTTCCCATAGTTCGGGAGCCCAACCTTGACCACCATCAATTACCATATCAAGCAATCTTACTTTTCCGTCCCTAAATCTGAATAGTCTATAGTCTTGTTGAGGTTTTTTAGCTGTGCCTTCCTTGTTGCAATCAAGATAAATTCCATCTGAGTATTCCTCTTCAAAGTCACCCGCCTGAACAAAGTCTCCAACAAGTGAATATCCGTTTTTAACGGTTTTGTCTAATTTGGTTACTGTTTTTAACCATCCTCCTTGTGCTCTAAATTTCATGTCAGGGTCAATTTTTACCATTTCTTCTTTCCAGTTTAAAATCATATTACCAAATCCTTTTTAATATTAATTTGGCGGGGTGTTAATATAAACAAGAAGTAAGAGCATTTGAAAAGAAATATTTATAACAATAGTTATATTAATAGTAATATATAAATTATATATAACTAAAATTCCATAATTATAAAATGGTATTGAATATTTGGGCTTTTAGTTATGAATTTATTTGAAAAATTTGGTATTGAAACTGAAAATGAACATTTATACGATGTGGCTTTCACTCATGGCTCTTATGGGACAAAGCATAATTTGGATTATACTTATGAACGATTGGAATTCTTGGGTGATTCGGTTTTAAGTTTAATCGTATCGGAGTATTTATTTAATAAGTATCCTCAATATGAAGAAGGAAAACTTACAAAATTGAGGGCAAATTATGTTTGCCAAAATGCTTTAATCTATTATTCTCATGAATTGGGCTTGCCGGATTATCTGAAGGTGTCTGCTGAAGAATCAAATCTGACCCATAATGAAGTGATATCCATTACAGCAGACATATTTGAATCATTTTTGGGAGCGATATTCTTGGATCAGGGAATAGAATTTGCTCGCGAATTCATATCTAAAATTATTTTCAAATATATTGATGATGAGAAAGTATTCTTTGAAGATTACAAATCTGCAATGAAAGAATACGGTGATGCTAAAGAGGTTGAAATATCTTATAAATTATTATATGAATATGGGGTTCCTCATGACAAAACATTCATAATGGCGATTTTAGTTGATGGAAAAGAGATGGGTGTTGGAAGAGGAAAAAACAAAAAAGAAGCAGAACAAGGAGCTGCTAAAATAGCTATTGAAAGATTAGGTGTTTTAAATGACTAAAGAATCTGTTGGCATTGTTGAGACAAAATATTTGAATATTGAAGAGCCAATTGAATTAGATAGTGGTAAAATTCTTGAAAATGTTACTGTTGCCTATGAAACTTATGGTGAACTTAATAAGGAAAAATCTAATGCCATTTTAATTTGCCATGCATTGACTGGCGATGCGCACGCTGCCGGATGGCATGAGGGCGATAGAAAGCCTGGATGGTGGGAGATTGTTATTGGTCCGGGCAAAGCTTTAGACACTAAAAAATACTTCATAATATGTTCAAATGTATTGGGTGGCTGTAAAGGTACAACTGGACCTAGCTCCATTAATCCTAGCACTGGAAAGGAATATGGAATTGATTTTCCGGTTATTACAATCAAAGATATGGTCAAAGTTCAAAAAAAATTAGTTGATTCATTTAGAATAGACCAGTTATATGCTGTTATTGGAGGATCCATGGGAGGAATGCAGGTTCTTCAGTGGTTAGTATCCTATCCTCAAATGATGAAAAAGGCTATTCCAATGGCTACAGCCGCAATGTCTTCACCTCAACAAATTGCTTTTAATGAGGTGGGCCGTCAAGCAATTTTCTCAGATCCGGATTGGAATAAGGGTAATTACTATGAAACCGGCAAAAAACCGAAAAACGGTCTTTCCCTAGCTCGTATGATTGCTCACATTACATATCTTAGTGATGAATCAATGGACATTAAGTTCGGACGTGGCCTTCAAGACAAGGATGAAATCAGTTATGACTTTACAATGGATTTCCAGGTTGAAAGTTACCTGCATCACCAAGGGGAGTCATTTGTAAAACGATTCGATGCTAACAGTTATTTATTCATTACAAAAGCAGTAGACTTATTTGATTTATCAATCAATGACTCTTTAATCGATGGATTCAAAACAGTTGA
Source organism: Methanobrevibacter sp. (assembly GCF_045126245.1). Lineage (GTDB taxonomy): Archaea > Methanobacteriota > Methanobacteria > Methanobacteriales > Methanobacteriaceae > Methanocatella. The sequence continues at coordinate 7,621 of NZ_JBGVOG010000039.1, forward strand.
AGCTATAGTTGAAGTGATTTCAGTTGATTCAGATTGGTTATATCCGACAGAACAGAGCAATGACATTGTCACAGCCCTTAACGCCAATGATGTGGAAGTTTCATTTTCAGAAATCCGATCCAATTACGGGCATGATGCATTTTTACTTGAAAAAGGACAATTGAACTTTATCTTATCAAAATTCCTTGCAAGCAATGTTGTTCGTGATGTGATGAAGGAAGTGATAGTTACCATTAAGGAAAATGCCGATGTTGTAGATGCGGCCAAATTAATGTTGGATAAACAGGTAACTCATATTCCAGTGGTTACTGATGACTATAAACTGATTGGAATTGTTACAAGTTGGGATTTATCCAAATCCATTGCAACAAATTTCAAAAAGTTAAAGGACATCATGACCACCACAGTCAAATACTGTTATGCTGATGACTCAATCGAGTCTGTAGCTCGTATGATGAATGAGTATGACATATCCTCTCTTCCAGTTGTTGATGAGAATATGGTAGTATTGGGAATTATTACAACTGACCAAATTAGTCATTTACTTAGTTAAATTACTAATTTTTACTTTTTTTTTAAGGGGATATTGCTATTTCTAGAAAGGATAAGTTTTTTGAAGGTGCCAAAAAGGGTATTCCGATTACTTTTGGTTATGTTCCAATGGGGATTGGTTATGCTGCCATTGCCATTAAAGCAGGTTTAACACCCCTTCAAACAATTTCAATGTCTTTTTTAGTTTATGCCGGAGCAGGTCAGATTATTGCCGCTTCCATGGTGCTGAGCGGTGCAACTGCAATGGCTATTATATTAACCAATTTTGTTGTCAATTTAAGGTATTTTGTAATGTCCACATGTATCCTGAATCAAGTTGAAGAATCAAGCACTCCTTTAAATATCTTGGCGGCCCATGTGACTGTCGATGAATCCTTTGCAATGTTTTCTCTAAGTGAAGACTCATCTGTCTGGATATATCTGGGCATAGCAATAACAGCATGGTTAAGCTGGTGCTTTGGAGCGGCAATTGGTGTATTTTTATTGGATTTGCTTCCGGTTATTGTAACAAACAGTTTCAATATTTCATTATATGCATTATTTGTAGCTATTTTAACACCTGCCATTAAAGAAAACAGACAGATTGCCATTTTGGTTTTAATAACTGCTGTTTTAAATATCGTTTTGGGCCAATTCTTAGGAAACTGGTCTTTGATTGTATCAACACTTGTCGGTGCCGGAATTGGAATGTATCTTGTCGATGATGAATATTTGCTTTCGGGTGATGCCTAATGGATTATATCAGTTTGGTCATTCTCGGATGTGCTGTTGTAACATTTATTCCTAGGCTGATTCCGGCTTTGTTCATTGATAAGCTTAATTTCAGCCCAAAATTTGAGAAGTTCCTAAATTTGATTCCATACACTGCCCTTGCGGCTTTGATTTGTCCTGGAGTGCTGACCGTTGACAGTCAACTGTGGTATATCGGTTTGATTGGTGCGGTTGTGGCAGCAGGACTTTCCTGGAAAAAAGTGCCGATGGGTGCCATTGTAATTTTAACAGTGGTGGTTTTAATCACGGTTTATTCCATTGTTCCGTTTTTCTGATTAAATGTTTGTTCCCAAGCAGCTTTACTTAAGGGAAAATGGTTAATAATTTTTGGAGGAAATGAACTTCAAATTCTGCTTGGGATATTTTTGTAACAATAATCTGTTATAGATATGTTACATATGTTAAAGATGGTTTACCTACTATATAAATGTTTTGTTTTTAATTTTTTTATTAAAAATTAATATTATATTTTTATATTTTTATTAAAGATTAAATTACTGTTGAATATATTATTTATTTAATTTAATCTAATTTTATTTTAAATAAAATAATTTAAATATTTTTTAAAGAGTTTAAACTAATTATATTTGTTTTACAAAAAATAGTAAAGTTTATATACTATGTAATTTAACATTAACATAAGTAATTAGATTTTAACATAATTACTTTCGTACTTAAATACTTTTTGCAAAATGAAAAATTTGTGGGAATACTATGAGAACCATGATTAAATATTTAAGACAGGAGCTCAAGTTGAGCCAGAAGGAACTTGGGGATAAAGTTGGAGTTACCCGTCAAACCATTAATGCGCTGGAAAATGGTAGATATAACCCATCTTTATTTTTAGCTTATGAGATAACCCAGGTTTTCAATAAATTGATGTTCAAAGGTGATCGGGAAAAGTATTTCATTATGGAAGAAATCTTCATCTTTGACGATGATTATTATTAGGAGTTTGAAAAATGATTTTAGACATATACAAAGATTCATTGGAATATTCAGCAAAAGACTGGAAGACATTGGTGATATTAGGTGTAATCTGCTTATTCAGTTTTTTATTGCTTCCAGCTTTTTTAATTACAGGATATAATTACAGAGTTATCAATACTGCCGTTCATGGAATAATCAATGGAAGGGATCCTTTGCCTGACTTTGAAGATTTGATAGAAATGTTTGTTGATGGAGTTAAAGTGGTGATTGTTCAAATAGCATACATGCTTGTTCCTATAATTGTATTTTTATTATTTGCAATTGTTGCAGGACAGCTAACAGGCATCTTGTCATCAGCATTGATGATTATAGGATGTTTGATTACATTCGCCCTTTTTGTAGTTGCATGTCTGATGGAACAAATGGGCTTATGCCACATGGCATATAACGAAGGTGCATTTTCAAAAGCCTTTGCGGTAAAAGAAATCAAGGAAGTAATTGATGAGATCGGTTGGTTCAACTGTATCGCAACCTATTTGGGTTTAATCATAATTACTTTAGTCATAGCTCTTGTTGTAACTGCAATTGTTTATGGAATATTTACTGTATTCGGAATTTCAGGGGCTGTTTTAGGTGTTGACCCAAGTGGAATATTCATTTTGGGAGCATTGATTAATTCAGCGGTAACCATGTTCATTGTCGGCCCATACTTGAGCATCTTCAATTCAAGATCCATAGGATTGCTATATACAATGCAGATATAAGGTGATTTTATGGCAAGCATAACAGATTGTGTCGTTGAAGGATTGAAATATCCTTTCAATGACATTAAAAAACTTTTAGGATGTGGAGTCCTATTTGCATTAATAAGTGCAATATCCGTATTCATCAGCGTCAAATCATTTGATATTTTCAGGGCTAGCGTACACCTTGCCGAGAATA
>NZ_JBGVOG010000040.1:0-2503 GCF_045126245.1 Methanobrevibacter sp.
TAAATTATACCTAATATTTTTGTTATTTTGATTAAAAAATGACACTTCGTAAATGATTTTATTGTAAATTGTATATTATTTTTTAAATAAATTAAACAATAATCAAAATATCATAAATTTATTATAAAATTTATAATACTAACTTATATGTAACTAAATAAAATATAATTATTAGACCTAACTTTAATTTTTATAAAGTTAAATTGAATTGTTAGGTCCAAAAATACAGAGGTTAATTTAAATGTTTAAATTTGATAAAGAACAAGTAGTTTTTGACTTCGCAGGAGTCAAAATGGGTGGACAACCTGGAGAATACCCTACTGTTTTGGCAGGAACTATTTTCTATGGTGGTCACAACATTCTTAATGATGAATTAACTGGAGACTTCGATAAAGATCGAGCTGAACAGTTAGTTAATGACATGGCATCAATTTCAGACATAACTGGTAATCCATTTATTGTACAAGTCTTTGGACAAACAGTAGAAGCACTCCCAAAATATATCGAATATATAGGAGAAATCTGCGATGCACCTTTCCTTATAGATTCAACATCAGGTGAAGCTAGGGTTGCAGGTGCACAATACGCAGACGAAACTGGATTAACCGAAAGAGCAATTTACAACTCAATTAACATGGCAGCAGACAAAACCGAATTGGATGCTCTTGCTGAAACAGACATCTCCGCTTCAATCATATTAGGATTCAATCCAATGAATGCTACCATTGAAGGAAAAATGGCAATGTGGGAAGATGGGGATGACGGAGCATATGAAAAGGGTTTACTTGAAGTGGCTGCCGATTGTGGTATTGATAAATTTATGATGGATACTGCAGTTACACCTTTAGGTCAGGGTGCGGGCATTGCAGCAAGAACATCATTTGCAGAAAAAGCAAAATGGGGTTACCCAGTAGGATCTGGAATTCACAATGTACCATCCGCATGGGACTGGTTGAGAGAATATAAAAAAGCAGGTAACAAAACTGCATTTACCGTATGTGATATTGGTGCGAACATCGTACAAGTAATGTGTGGTGGAGACTTTGTTCTCTTTGGACCTATTGAAAATGCAAAAATCGCATTTCCTGCAGTAGCTCAAACAGATATGTTCATCTGCGAAGCTGTAAAAGCAATGGGAACAGAACCAGTTGATTACCACCCAATGAATAAATTAGTATAATTTATCAAAGATTATCCAGTTAAAACCTCGACATTTGTTCAATATCTGTGGATATTAAACAAATCTAAACATAATCCAAAAATACCGAATTAGCACTGGATTTCTAACCTTCCAGTGCTTAATTATATAATTTAACTTTTTTTAGAAAATTTGCCAATAAATTAAATTTGAACATCCCTTTTAGTGAAGTAAATATATGAAATAGCCAATCCAAAAACAAAAGTGGCTAAAATAACAGCATACGAAACACCAATACCCGCACTATACTCCGCTATCTCACCTGATGCAATCAAATACGGACATACCCATGGCACGAACGGAGCCCAACTTTGACCATAGACCATCAGGTTTACCAATGACAAAGCAGCTCCCCCGACCATTGCAGGAACCATATTGCTAATGAATAGTGATAAAAATACGAACGGGGAGAATGTCAGGAATAACAAAACGTTTCCGAAGAGAAGCTGAGCAAAACTATCCACAAATAGTTTTAGCGTGAATCCTTCAAGACCTGCAATAAAACCGAATACAAGTGTTGATAAGCTTGTAACTATTGATAAAATCACAATCCACACTAAAAACATTGCATATTTAGAAATCAGGAATTTTCCCCGTGATACAGGAATAGTCAACATGGTTTTTAGAGTGTGTTCATTATACTCCCTGCCGAACAGGTAAGATATGATTATTGCAAATATAAGAACCGCAAACATTGCAGACATGTACATATTTACGTTGCTGAATAATGCTTCAAATGTTTGCCCCTCATCAAAAGAAGTGACGGCAATAAACATCAGCAACGGCGGGAGAATGGCTCCCATCAAACTCAATAAAAATATCTTGGATCTTTTAAGCTTTAGAAATTCCATCTCTATGAAAGTCAACATATAATCACCTTAATTATTTGAAATGAACCTTGTAAAGTATTCCTCCAAATTTTCCTCGCACAGGTTCACTTTTCTTACGTCAATTCCGGAGTTGACGAACAATGCATTAAACTTGTCTCTTAAATCCAAATTGGAATATAGGCGAATTTCATTATTAATAAAAGTGAAATCATTGTTTTCTTTAAGCCCCAATTCTTTAAGAATCGAAATTGCCAAATCAATATCTGACACTTCAAACTCAACGGATTTATTTAATCTTTTGTATAAATCCTCTTTTGAAATCTCCTCAATCAATACGCCGTTATCCATAAATCCTATTACATCAGCAATGTTTTCTATTTCACTTAGAATATGGCTTGAAATCAAAATTGTTATCCCATAATCATGGGCCAATCTTTTAAGCAACGCCCTAATCTCTTTAATGCCAAAAGGGTCA